>NZ_JRKB01000088.1:0-17553 GCF_000800945.1 Plesiomonas sp. ZOR0011 | reverse complement strand
TGTTGTGTTGCTTGATATTTTTCTCGACGCTGATATCCAAGCCCAGTGAAGAGCGCGCGCTGACCTGCCACTGCGTTGCTACCCCAAGAGCAGCCGAGGTGACTTTGCTACGTAGACCATCAAAATGGGCGGTAAAGACGGAGGTATCGACTTCGTCATAACCATTCCAACGCAAGGAGTGGTAACCCAAAGCAAGATACGGGGTCAGTTGTACATGGGCGTACGGTGTGAAGGTATAACCGCCACTGAGATTAACATCATAGGCACGGGTGCGTGTATGGCCATAACCGATTTCTCGGGCATCACCATTGTGGTAGGCCCGTTCAATATCCATCCCCGCATCCAGTAAAGTGACACCAGCATAGGCTTTCCATCCTGCTTCGCCCGCATTACCGTAGCCGGTAAACAGAGTAAAGGCCGGTGCTTGCTGCGTAATACGGCCACCGTTGGCATCTTTAATGTGCATATCCGCAGCCATGGCCGATAACCCTAAGCGCCACTGTGGATAAAATTGGTAGGCGACGGTCAGACTAGCTGCCGGCACTCGATATTGCACCTCACCACCACGGAAACGTAAATCAGCCTGCGCTTTGACGCACATCCCATCGGCGCCAAAACTGGCGCAATCGGCCTGTGACGCGGCCACATCCAGAAACTGACGCTGTACCTCTAAATTACGTTGTACAAAGAACAAGGAGGACACCACCTGCCGAGTTTCGACGATACCACTGGCGTGATAACCCGGCTTAACCACATGGTGATCACTAGGATGCTCAGGCTCTGGCTTAGGCTGATCAGGTTTTACAGGTCCAGTATCAGGATGCGCCGGATTCACCACCGCCGGTGCATTAAGGGCAATGAGATGTGCCACATAACCATCCCCATTCATCAATTGCCCTGCGATAGTTGTGCCATCAGCTGAAATCGCATTAACGCTGCGCACCGGCATTCCCTCGGCCTGAACATGGGCATGCTTGAGCCAATCTGCCACCGAGAACATCCCCGCGCCTTCTTTCCAGATAAAGCCGGTTGTGCCTTGGGCGGTATTGGCCTCCCCCACAATTAATGTTCCATTTGGCGTAATGGCTTTGGCTTGGCTTTGGCCGGAATTATCCGATTTTAATGTACCCAAATCATGCACGGTGGCGTTGTCCCAATACACGGCCCGCTTTTCACCACTGCCATTGATAGAATCCCCGATGATACGCCCAGTATTACTGATCCCGTTGGCTTGCGACGCCCCTCCTAAGCTGGGTAAGGCCACCATCCCAGTATTTTTTGTCCAGCGAAATGCTCGAAAAGTGCTATCGGTGGTATTGGTTACGCCGACAATAATGGTTCCTTCTTGGTTCAGCGCAAGGGCATTGGAAAAATCTTGCCCTGCGGCACTATTTAATGACCCCAAATCATGAATAGCGGACGTTTCACGCTCCCAATACACCGCATGTAAGGTGGCGTCAGCGGTTGTACTAGCGCCAGCAATAATGGCACCGTCACCGCTAATCGCATTGGCCGTCGAACCGGTCAGTTGTGGATTTAATGTGGGTAAAACACTGACTTGCTCTGGACCGAGCCACATGACGGCTTGGCTGACCGCCCCGGAGGTAGTCGACGGATTATAATCGACAAAACCCACGATATATTGCCCATCATTACTGATGGCTGACGCTCGACTTATCCCACCGCGTAATGCATAGGGAACCGGTAATAAGGAAATTCCCTGTGTCGCACTCCATAAAAACGCTTGTGAACCTTGCGATAAAGTCATTCCACCCACCGCAAATTGCCCTGATGGCGTCATAGCAACGACCGACGCACCCAATTGAGCGCCAATATCCACGATCCTTTGCTGTTGATAGTGTGCCAGTAAATCTGAGTTGTTATTTATCGACGCTGCTTGTGCATGTGGAAATGAAAGTATGCCCACCGCATTTAGTAGCGCACATATTACGTGCTTCTTACATACCAGATTAGCCATTTTGTCATTCTCTTGATTATTTTATCCGACTTAAAATGTCGGCTTTTATATCGCGTACGGAAAATCTAACTCCACACAGATATTTAATGGACAAAAAAAGACGCATGACAATCTTGGCTTAAAAGTAATTAACTGCGGTGTCCCCTTGTAAACAGGTGTTTAGGAAAAATATTTATCGGTACAACACAAGAAAATGCCATCTATAACCACACTGAAAACAAAGGGAATAAAAAATAACTGAGAGCCAGCGCAGAAAAATACCACCTACAATAAATATATTTAAACTCATAGAACTTACGTTTTGCAATAATCCTAACCTCAACTATTAAAACGCAAAACAAATCCATACGTACCGGCAGATAAATAAAAAGGCCGGATGCACAAGCAACCGGCCTTTTTATTACTGTTTAGCGTTATCGTTACGACTTTTTATCCGCACTGAAAAAACCGTGATACAGCATATACAAGTGCGCTGAGCTCCAAGAGAAGTTCGGTGCGCCTTGCTGAGCGCCGGTTTCTGGGTTGTAGTTCTCACGGATCGGGCCATCTTGCGTCAGGCCGTTGGCATTACGGAACAGCTTATTTGCCAGCTCCACCGCCTGTGCACGATAACCGTACTGCTCCATCCCTTTTACCCCAAAATAGAACTGATCCAGCCACACGCGGCCACGCCAGTAGATATCAGGGCCATAGGCTGGGTTAGTTAACGCCGCCGTACCCAGTGGGATCAGGGTGTTAAACTCTTTCGGATCCAACATCACTTTGACTACCGCATCAGCATTCGCCTGTGTTGCGGCGCCATTAAACAGCGGTGACCACCCCTCAGGCCCTTTGCCGCGCTTATACAGCGGCTCTCCGGCGCATCCGTTAGCCAACGGTTTATCTGCAATTTCGATATCGTAGAAATAACCGCTCGGCGCATGGAACATACATGTATTGATGTAATCGGCCGTTTTCTCAGCGCGGCTGCGGAACGCTTTGGCTTCTTCAGGCTTACCTAAAATCTCGGCCATTTGTGCCAAATAGTGATTATCGCTGTACCAGTACGAGGCTTGGTCGACCGACTCTTGCAGCAGGGAATAGCCCTTCAGCTGACCGGTTTTCGGATCGCGACTTTCAGCAAAACGGACCTGCCAGTCACCGGCGCTGCCGCCATTGGCCACGTAACGCGCTAACTGATCTTCATCGATAAAGCCAAACACGGCGGCATCATCACGCCCCGATTCCCAAGAAGCCGCGGTTTGCGCCGGAATAGTCAGCGACTGATAAGGCTTACCGGAGTCGAGCAGCGCGTTATAAGCCTCAATGCCGGTCATCTCCTGCTTTTTGCCATCGGCATAAGTGACGCTAAACAGCATCTTGCCATCGGCAGTGTTGTGCGCCACGTCAGTTGCCGCACCGTACTCTGGGATGCCGTTGTTGTTAGTATCACGAGCGCGCAGCCACCAGTCATGATAAGCCACCAGCTTCGGATACATCTCATCCAGCCACGCCTTGGCTTCTTGCTCACGCTGATGCTCATTGTTCAGCGCGTTATACACTTCCCAGACCGCCCATGCAGCCAATGAGGGCTTGGTGTTACGCTCATTCCAGTTACCGCCATCGGCATCGGGCTGACCGGAGGCTTTACCGCGCTCTGGGCTCATGTTGTAGCCAATCACATCAATCACGTAACCGGCATCGTACGGGCGGATCGGATCATCGGCCTGAATTTGGCGCGAGAACACGGCGCGGATATTGGACATCGCCACATCTGGATTAAAGTGCGCCATGGCATAAGCTTGCTTCCACGAGTCCCACGGCCACGTCAGGTTGCCGGAGAACCAACGTGAAGTCACCGATGGCGTTACGGTATCAAATGCCACCGCACCAGCGGCACTACGCCAGTTACCATTGAGAGTTTCAATCGCTTTTACCGCAACGCGCTGCTGTTCGGTGCTGGTATTCGGGTTGGTCAGCCCACGCTGCAAATACTGATCCCAGCGCGTAACAGAGGCTTGCATCACTGCCTGTGGGTTAGACAGAATTTCTTTCACTCGCGCCCGCTCTTGACGCGCCTCATCGGCGGTCAGCACATGGCTGTAGGTGGTATAAAACACGGTCGAGCCGGTGATCTCGGCCTGCGCGCGATAGCTATCGGCGCTAATTTGGGTCTGATGCGGTAACGAGCGAGTGAGCATAAACGCACTCTCACCCGAGGTGAGCAAGGCGTTCGGATCGCGCACACGGCCAAAGTCGACCTGTACACCGCTATCGATGGTACTAAGGGTGCGCTGATAAGTCGGATAGGCTTCGGCTAACGTCAGCTTATCCCCTTTCGGTTGGCCATTTTCGCCGTAATGCGCCTGCATCAATTGGCCTTGCCACTTCAGCGTCAGCGGCGCATTGCTGGTAATGCGGGTTTCCATCAGCGAGGTGCGATTCGAGGCAAAGCGCAGGGTCAGCGTCACGGTCACGCCATCGTCAGAGGTCAGCTCTTGCACCAGTGCGCCAGGGATGCTGTAAGCCTGCATCGCAAACGTTACGGGCTTGCCATTTTTCCACACCGACAGCTGATCAAACTGATCCGCCATGTAATTCATGTACTCTTCGGTCACCAACGCAGGCCCAGGAAAACCACCGGCTTCTGCAGCGGATGCCGGTAACAGGTGACCATGCCACGCCCCGAGGTCAAACAGTGGGTTATAGCGCATGTGGCCCTTTGAGGCCGTATCGCGCATAAACATCGGCTTACCGGTGCGATCAATGACATTGCGAAATTGCGTCGCTGACCACTGAGAGGGTTGCGCAGTCGCCGCTGGCGTAGCGTCTTGCGTAGACGCAGCAGGCGCAGCCACAGACATGGCGGGCATTAACAACGCGGCACTGACCGCCACGGCACACAGATGTTTTTTCATGATTTACGACTTCCCTTATGTACAGCACATCAAACGGGTTTTATTTTTCGCGCAAAAATAAAACAGCCCTTCGCATTTTGCTTGTGCCTTTCCGGGAAAGTGTGAATCAGCTCCGTTTCTCAACCGCGTTCAGTGAGCCAGATCGGGTAATCGTTTACATTTGTCTTTCAAATGCCAATAAAGAGCAGACAAACAAAGGGTTAAACAGGGAAAAGAGACTGCCGAACGGTCAGAAACTGACCGCCAACCCCAATGAATAGCCGGTGGTGTTATCGCCGGTAATATAGCGCGCCACCAGCCGTGTGCGGGAGATCCAGATATCGTATTTGCTGGTATCAATTTCCATCCCCAAGCCAAACGAGGTCAGGTAATCAAAACCCAATGCCCCACGCTGCTCATCAAGAAATTCGGTATGCGCTGACTCCAACACCACCCGCACCGGGCGCTCAAAAAGGTGCATCCCGGTTGGGATACGGGTACGAAAATAGAGATTCAACTGCTCGGCCGACGCGCCGCCGGCCACCGCACGGTCATCTTTTTGAAATGGCTCGAGACGGATGTTGGAGTAACGCGCTTCCACATCCATATCATAGGCATCAGAGAAAAATTCATAATCCAACATTAACGAGCCGCCATAGCCATAAAAGCTCATACTGCCGCCATCTAGGAAAGCTAACTCTCGTCCGGTGCGATTTTCCAAAATCAGACGGCCAATCAACACATCACTGGCCACCGTACCCAACGAAATATTCAAGATTGGGCGCAACACCAAATGCTCACGCAAGGGAAAATCCCAACCTAATCCTCCAGCCGCCGAAAAGGCATTCCAACGAAACGGCACACTGCGCACCTCTTCACCCGAGGTGACAATAAAACGCGGATCATAACGGCTATAGCCCATGGTGCCTTCAGCATACAGCGGGAAATCGCTGCTTAAGGTTGCGCCGCCACCAAACTGAGTCAGGCGCATACCAACATCGTCATCATTCACATTGCCGGACGCCACAGACAAATTGCTGGTCGTCACATCCGGCACTACCGTGAAGCTGAGCAAACTGGCGGCAGCGTTAATACGTTTTCGAACCAGCTCATCATTTTGCAACAATGACTGAGCATCACTCGGCGCGCTCAACAACCCGCTCCATACCATGCATAAAACACAACTTAACGTTATTTTGTTCATGCTATGCCTTACTTCATCCGTTAACTCTGATTGTCGCTTCGTTGAGAGTGCACTTACGCTAATACATTTATACGGTGCAATTTGTTATCTCATCGCATTGTAGAATATAGCTGTCATAAGAACGTTACAGCGACACTGAAAGAGCATTTATTTATTAGTAGCAATAAATGAATTAATAGACTACGCCTTCATTCACTGAATAAATAGATACCTAAAATACGCAACCAATCGACAAGGCACAGCATAACAACTTGAATTATCAACAAAATAACACTCATGATTTTGTATACCTTAAAATGAATAATTCATGTTGGCTAAGTACTTTTTTTGCTATAGTCCACTGCTTTTAAATAAGATGGAGCTATAAACAACGCGCAAATTGAACTTTCTTCAATAAATGTCTATATCAATATGCAGAAAATGAATGAATTACCACAAAACTAATTCACTGCATTAAATAATAGCAGCAAAAATTTCATTAATTATTTAAGGAGCTTCCTATGTTCCTCGATTATTTTGCTTTGGGGATCTTGGTTTTTGTGGTGCTCACCATTTTTTACGGGGTGATCGTCATTCACGATATTCCTTACCACATCGCGCAAAAACGTAACCATCCACACCAAGATGCCATCCATGTTGCGGGCTGGGTCAGCCTGTTCACTCTGCACGTTTTATGGCCGTTTTTATGGATTTGGGCCACCTTGTACCGAGAAGATCGCGGTTGGGGATTTGTGCAGCAAAAACTCGATGCTGAGGAAAACGAAATTCAACAACTCAAGGCCCGGCTTGCGGTACTCGAATCCTCAGTAAAACCGGCCGAAACCCGCTCAGAAACCGAATAACAATCAGCAGGGAAACGTATGGATTTACTCATCATCCTGACCTATACCGCCTTTGCGTATGGGTGCTTTAAACTGTTTCGGATCCCCGTTAATAAATGGACGGTTCCGACTGCCATTTTGGGCGGGATTGTGATTGTCGGCGCGCTAGTGCTGACCATGAACTATAACCATCCTTACACCTATCGTGCGCAAAAAGCGGTGATTTCGGTGCCAATCGTGCCGCAAGTCTCCGGCGTGGTCACTGAGGTTCTGGTGCAGTCTAATGACTGGATCAAAAAAGGCGATATCCTGTTTAAACTGGACCCCACCCGCTATCAAGCGCGTGTCGAGCGGCTGCAAGCGGATCTGGTCACCGTTAAACAACAAGTGTCGTCACTGCAAGCCAGTGTGCGTGAAGCCAATGCCAATGTCAGCCGCGCACAAGCCGATCGCGATAAAGCATTGCGCGACTCCGAGCGTTATTCTGGCGGCGGCAAGAAAGCCGTCAGCCCGTTCTCCGAACAAGAGATCACCAATGCTCGGCAAAACTATTTAGCCCAAGAAGCGTTACTCGCCTCGGCGATTGCGGATCGCGAGCAGATCCAAGCACAACTCGATGGCATCATCAGCGGCGATAACTCACAAGTCGCCAGCCTGAAAGCCCAATTAGCGGAAGCCCGTTATAATCTAGACCAAACCATTATCCGCGCCCCAAGCGATGGCTATGTCACGCAAGTTTTATTGCAACCGGGCACCTATGCGGTAGCCATGCCGCTGCGACCGGTGATGGTCTTTATTCCAGCCCAAGACCGCCGCATCACCGCCGTCTTTCGGCAAAACTCATTTCTCAGCATAACACCGGGCGATGAAGCGGAAGCCGCATTTAACGGCATTCCCGGCAAAGTCTTCCCTGCTAAAGTGCTGAATGTCGCCCCGATCGTGCCAAACGGCAGTTACCAAGCCCAAGGCACGCTGCAAGGATTGACCTTTGACCCCTCGCGTGACGGTATTTACGTCACCCTGCTACTGGGGCCAGAAATCGACCAATACGCGCTGCCGGACGGGGTGAATGCGCAAGTAGCAATTTACTCCAAGCATTTCGAACACGTGGCCGTGATGCGTAAAGTGCTGCTACGCATGACCAGCTGGATGCACTACCTGTATCTGGATCACTGATAATCACCGCGATTTGAGAGCATCGGCTTTTCATGTACCGATAACTGGGCGTGTTCATAACGACACGCCCATAACCTGATACTCAAGTGCCTATTTCTTCAAACTCAACGCGTTACAACAACCCCACCTATACGACACACACCTTGTTGCATAAAGCACGTGCCGTCCGCCGTTATCCCTTTTATGATAGCCAGAACCAAGATCCGTCCTACCCAGAAAGCGGACTGAATGTGACGAAAAATGAAGGAAAGCAACATGAATATCGTTGATGCAGCGCAAACCCGTTATTCCACCAAAGCGTTCGATGACACTCGTAAAATCAGCGATAACGATGTCGAATCGCTGATGGCCCTACTGCGCTTAAGCCCATCCAGTGTCAACCTGCAACCTTGGCATTTTGTGATTGCTGGCACCGACAATGCCAAACGCCGTCTGGCCAAAGGCACCCAAGATCTATACAGCTTTAACGAAGCCAAAGTGATGAATGCCTCACACGTGGTACTGTTTTGCGCGCGCACTGGAGTCGATCACGCTTATCTTGAGCACCTGATTGCCACCGAAGAGCTCGATGGCCGCTTTGCCGATCCAGCGATTAAAACCCTGAGCCAGAATGCGCGCGCGTTGTTCGTCAACATGCACCGCTATGACCTCAAAGATCTGCAACATTGGATGGAAAAGCAGGTTTACCTGAATATGGGAACCTTGCTGTTGGGCGCTGCCGCGCTAGGCATTGATGCCGTGCCAATTGAAGGCTGTGATACCCGCATTTTGGATCAAGAGCTGAACCTGCGTGAGCAAGGCTTTACTGCAGTAGCAATGGTCGCGCTGGGATATCGCAAAGAGTCTGACTTTAACGCCAAACTGCCAAAATCGCACCTGCCTGAAACCGAGATTTTTACCGTACTGGCGTAAAACCAGCCTCACGGCAGTTCATCGCAGCCCAAAACTATCCGGCGTTATAACGCCGGATTTAACTGCAACAAATCCCATTTATTGCCATACAGATCCTGAAACACCACCACGGTGCCGTACGCTTCTTCCCGTGGCGCTTCACAAAACGATACCCCAGCCTGCTGCATCGCATGGTAATCACGCCAAAAATCATCGGTCTGTAAAAATAAAAAGACCCGTCCACCGCTTTGATTACCTATCGCCGCAACTTGCTGCTCGCCGACAGCCTTGGCCAGCAACAGCTGCGTTCCTTGCTGGCCGCGCGGTGCCACCACCACCCAACGTTTACCTCCGCCAAGTGGCGTATCTTCTGTCAGGATAAATCCCATTTTTTCAGTATAAAAGGCGATCGCCTCATCATAATCACGTACCACCAGCGCTACTTTGCCGATCATCTGCTGTCCTTCCACACTCATCTTGGGGTCTCCTTCAATCTGTGGTGTACCGCCATCACGTTCTGGATGGCGCCAACTGTTTTGCTTACACTGCAATTGTATAATGAAAGATACGGTGATATGGCTAGATCTAGATATGGTTCGATAATGCTGCCACCGCTACCGACGCTATCGCGCACCCATTGCTTGCAATGCAATGCGCGGTGATTACATGGATTTTACTCTGCGCTCAGGCTACCCGATGCTCTTTCAATCCCTTGACGCTTCATCTAAAAAAGTGATGACTCCCCGCGCCGCTCTGCGTGGTCTGACTGTCACAATACTGGCAACATTACTCAGCACCAGCGTAGCGCAGGCCACGCCATCCAACGCCGCCGCCGTCATCCCAACCGATACACCCGCCAGCAAAACAGGCGCCGCGGATACCACAGCTCACCAACCCGCATTCCCCAACATCAGCACTCTGCTCGCGCAAGGCACGCTGGTGCACGGCCCGCTGCCGCTGCTGAATAATGTGTATGACAAAGCCGAGCAAACAAAGCGCGATCTGCGCTTCTATCTGTTTGAGAATGCGGTATATCCGGTGACCTTTCCCTATGGCGATAAGCACCCATCTGAAGCCAAGATTTGGGATCGCTTAGACAACTTAGCCTCCTCTTCGCCCATCAAGGCGGTGTTCTATACCGATCTGGATACCGGCGGGGAAGACGAAGTCATTGTGATGTATGAAGATGCCACCGGACAACGCCTGCGCGCTTACGGTAAAAATGAGGCTACTTTAGCCGAAGGCGATTGGCTAACCCCGCCGCCACCTTCCGCCAATGTGCAAGTGCCACTCACGCGCCTGCAACCGCTTCTGGATACGCTAGCACCAACCATCAAGCCCTTTACCGTAAACCAGACTCGGCGCGCCTTACTCGCCGTTCCTCCCCAGTTGTATCAGGCACGTTATGACGACAGTGCACTGACCGATCCGCTGCTGCTCGCACTGCTGCACGGTTCATTACTGGCCAAAGCGAAAGTGCAGGCGGTTTTCGATGAAAATGGCTTTGCCCTGTTTCGCCCGCGGTCAGCGGACTCGACCAATACGCCTGTGGTGTTAAGTCAGCTAGGAACGCGTGAAATGGGCCAAGTACAGACCATTTTGCTGACCGTTCCCGAGCACACACGCCCAGCAGCGCCGGCAACGAATACAACCACAGCAGATAAGCCTGCACCGGCCTCTCCCTACGTTCTCACTGCGTTGCTACATCGCCAAAACGTGTCTTGTGGCAGTAATTTTCAGTCGTTTATTCTCACTGAAATGCGCTATCAGCGGGCGGATAGCCTGCAGCAAAACCCCGATGAGATTGAGGAAACCTTACTCGATGGCGAGCAGGTGCGTTTCATCGCCCAGCAATGTGAACTTCGCCCTGAGCGCGTGGTGCATTTTCAACAAGGAATACGCCACGGCCAATGGCAAACGTGGGATCGTGACTACGTATTGCTGCTCGAGCAAGGAGAGTACGTACAAGGTCAACGGCAAGGCGAGTGGAAACTGGGCCGCCGCCAGCCTTTTCCACCCATCTATACCTCCAACAACCTCTGGCAAGGTCGCTATCTGAATGACCAGCCGCAAGGCCTGTGGAAGCAAACCTTGATTTATCATGAGCCGATACGTGGCAGAGATACTCCCTTCGCCGGAGGAGAAAAGCACTACCAGAACGGAGTCCTGCATGGCGCTTATCAATCCTACCGCTTAGTCATGGGCAAAGATGCGAACGGGGAAAATCAAGTCCAACTGCAGTTATCAGAGCAAGGTCAACAGGTCAATGGCAACTATGAAGGCGTATGGCGCTCAGGTCTGGCTGACGGCGGTTATACCGATACCCAGTACCAAAATAGCCAAGTCAACGGCGAACAGCGCGAATATGATGCCGAGCAGCGTTTGCTCCGCATCTCCCATCTTCAAGGCGTGGAGCGTCAAGGAGAGGAGCAGCTCTTTTACCCGTCCGGACAGCTTAAAGAAATTAGCCACTATCAGAACAATGCGCGCATCGGCGCACAACTGATGTATCACCCCAACGGGCAACTGGCTCAGGTGCGTCACTGGCAGCCACTCCCGGTACCGGAAAACCCCAAGCTCTGCCGCGGCTTTAGCTGCCTGCAAGATAAAGATAAGCCTAACTCGCTGCTTGAAGGTGAACAGCGCGACTATGACGAACAAGGCCTGCTGGTCAATGTCGAATATTATCAGGCTGGTCAACGCAATGGCCCCAGCTACAGTTTCAGTGGAGCGCGCCTCACCAGCAGCAACCTGTATCGTAACGATCGCAATGACGGTGCCATCAGCCGCTACCTGACCGATGCAAAATCTGCCCCTTCACTGGGCGATCGGCTGATCAGCTACTATGACGCGCAAGACAACGTGCCTATCGGGCCGCTGTGGCTATTTGCCGCCGATGGCAGCTTGAGCGCCCTCGAACAAGGTTGTCGTCAGCGTAATGACCAATCAGATCCCGACGCGGTATATAGCCTACCCGCTGCGTGGCGTAACGCCACGGCGCGTTGCGCGAGCCAATACCGATTTAGCCCAACCGGTCAGCTAAACCGGCTGCGCTACGCCGATGATACGGCGAACGTGCAGTACGAAGTGCTGTATGACCCACAGGGAAACTGGCTCAGTCTGGCGCAACCGCTGCCTGATGGCGAACAGCGTCTGCATCTGCGCCGCCAGCCTGACGGCAGCATCACACAAAGCCACAGTCCGCTCTACGAGAGCTTATAGTGGAGATAAAAAAACCGCTGTCGTTAGGTAACGGCAGCGGCGGGAAAGGTTCTCCACAAACAAGCAGTGGATGGAGCTGATAAGGAAACACACACTGTCTGTACCGCCCAGCTCACAACCACTCCGGTACAGACAGCGTTTAACTCTTACTCCGCCAGTTACACGCGGCGATACGGCAGATACATCGGCGCCCACATACAAGCTTCAATGTGCTGCATCAGATCTTTGCCGTTTAGCGGATGCTGCGGATCATTGCGTACAATCTCTTTTAAGATCTCCGATGCCACATGCACCGAAATTCGGCGCAGTTCACTGATCCGCGGATACACCGTACCGCGCGCCAGATCGGAAGGCTCTACGCACTCGGCCAAAGCAAAAGCGGCGGTGGTAAAGATATCCGGTGAGATCTCGCGAATTTGGCTCACAATTGCCGCAAGGCCAACCCCCGGGAAGATAAACACGTTGTTACCCTGCCCAATGCGGTACGACTCGCCTTGATACTGCACATCTTTGAACGGGCTACCGGTCGCCACAATCGCCTGGCCTTCGCTCCAACGGAAAATATCTTCCGGTAACGCCTCGCAATTACTGGTCGGATTCGACAGCGGGAAAATCATTGGCCGTGCACAATGCTCCATCATCTGACGAATATGCGCCTCTTTAAACGCGCCGCCCGAGCCACTGGTACCCAGTAACACCGTCACCGGCACATGAGTCAACACATCCATCAAATTAGCTTTGCCCGGCTCTTCAGTACGCCACTGTTCCAGCAGCGCGCCCGGCTTGGCATAGCGGCGCTTATACTCATCCAGATTATCGCGGTTATCACACACCAAGCCTTGCGTATCCAGAATATAGATGCGATCCCGCGCCGCCTGCGGCTCTAACACTTCACGCAGCATACCGGCATAGATCTGATCCGCGACGCCAACCCCGCCAGCACCAGCACCATACACCAGATAATTTTGCTGACCTAAGGTCTCGCCTTTGCTGCGCACCGCGCCGATGATCCCCGCCAGCACCACCGCGCCGGTGCCCTGAATATCATCATTAAATGAGGGCAATTCCTGCTGATAGCGGCTTAAGTTATTAAAGGCATTCGATTTACTGAAATCTTCCCACTGCAATACTGCATTAGGGAAATGTACCTTCACCTGACGTACAAACTTCTCAATAAACGCGTCGTACTCCTGACCGCGAATCCGCTTATGGGGCTGCCCCAAATACATAGGATCGTCGAGCAGCGCCTGATTATCGGTGCCCACATCCAGCGTGATCGGCAAGCAACAAGCAGGGTGGATCCCTGCCGCCAAGGTATACAGCGACAACTTGCCAATCGGGATCCCCATCCCGCCGACCCCTTGGTCACCGATCCCCAAAATGCCTTGGCTATCGGTCACCACAATAATCTTGATGGTTTTGCCGTTAAAATGGCGCGCCATGTTCCCCATGTTGTCCACGTTTTCCGGCGTGATAAACAGCCCACGCGGCTTTTGGTAACGGTGGCTAAACTCCTGACAAGCTTTGCCCACCGTAGGGGTGTAGATAATCGGCGTCATCTGCTCCACATGCTGAGAAAGCAGCGCATAGAACAAGGTTTCGTTACGGTCTTGCAGCGAGCGCAAAAAGATATACTTTTCGATATCGGTCGAGGCGCTTTCAAACCCCTGATATACCCGCTCAATCTGATCATCAAACATCTGCACCTGAGGTGGCAACAGGCCATCTAGCTCAAAATCGGCCCGCTCCTGCTCACTAAACGCCGTCCCCTTATTCAGGTTACGGTCATTGAGCAAATCCATGCCGGTCAATGAAACAGGCCGGAATTCATTACCTTCGGAGTCTTTCCAGCGTAAATACTTACCTGTAGCCATAGCCTCTCCCTTTTCCCCAGTGCCGAGCCGGTGAAAACACCGCGCCCGTGTTACCCGAACTCAACGTGTTATGACAATTGCAGACACTCTTACCCCGCAAGCAACCTTGCCGTAGCGTACAGCCGACCGTGCGGAGCCATTGCTAATCTAATGATATTCCTGTGGAAAAGGTTATTTTGTGACCAGAGGCAAACTCCGCTGACTGGCAAGCGAATAAAGCGTGAATCGCCCCGCAACCTGCTAAGTAACGGCTTGCAGGCAATGTCACTGCGTTTTTATCTCTTCTTTTTTATCCTGGTTTTTTATCACTGCGTTTCCTGCGCGATAAAATAATGGGATGAAAAAGCCAATACCTTAAAAAGGCACCGATTAAAGTAGATAAGGATACAAACACTTAAAAATAAAATGCAAAACAGCGAATATTATTTGAACGCAAAGTTATTTCAACGAGAAACTATTGGCACAGCATTTTATATCCACTACGCCTCTCGCCTTGAAAAATCCGTGACACAATTCACAGCCAGCGTAAAAACAGCAGAGAATAATAAGATTGCAAAACATGACTAATAACCGCATTTATTTTTCAAATGTAATAACTTTCATTTTGTGACTCACACGTAATTATGGCGCAACCCACTGATAATTATTCACTATCAAGCATGATGCGCGCATAATTGTAACTGCAATAGGTTATAGTGAAATATCAGACACACCCTCTCACAACCGCCCCTCTGGGCAGTACACACTTGGCGGCGTATATTAACGGCGTTCATAAAATCAAGAACACACGAGTTTGATAACGGTTTTATTTCCTCGTTCGGATATGACTTGTTTATAAGTAAAAGCGACCAGCCATAACGCTGAGCGAGCAAAATAAAAACCGGCATATGAAAATGCGTACACAGCATCAAAATATACTGACCAGGTTAATTTATTTTTAACTCATCGTGATGGAGTCAATTCATCACTGAGTCAACGTGTACCCTAATATCTTGACAAAAACGTTCTATACGTGAGGATCAAGCATGAATATTATTGCTGTAATGAGTGAGCGTGGTGCATTCTTCAAAGAAGAACCACTGCGTCAGCTGCAGGACACCCTTGAACAAAAGGGATTTGAAGTTGTCCTGCCATCAGATCGCGAAGATTTGATTAAGCTTTTGGAAAATAACCCGCGCATTTGCGGTGTGATTTTTGATTGGGATCTGTACAGCTTAGAGCTGTGCGCTGAAATCAGCCAACTGAATGAACACCTGCCGGTTTACGCTTTTGCCAATACTCACTCAACACTGGATGTCAGCCTCAACGACCTGCGCCTGAACGTCACTTTCTTTGAGTATGCGTTAGATACCGCAGCGGATATTGCGCTGAAAATTGAGCAAAAAACTGACGAATACATCAACACTATTCTGCCACCGCTGACCAAAGCGCTGTTCAAATATGTTGATGAAGGCAAATACACCTTCTGTACCCCAGGCCACATGGGCGGTACCGCGTTCCAAAAATCCCCTGTCGGTAGCCTGTTCTATGACTTCTTCGGTGAAAACACCATGAAGTCTGACATTTCTATCTCCGTCAGCGAGCTGGGCTCTTTGCTGGATCACTCCGGCCCGCACAAAGAGGCCGAAGAGTACATCGCCAAAGTCTTCAACGCTGAGCGCAGCTACATCGTTACTAACGGTACGTCCACCGCCAACAAAATTGTCGGCATGTACTCCTCACCGGCCGGTAGCACCGTACTGATTGACCGTAACTGCCACAAATCACTGACTCACCTGTTGATGATGAACAATGTGGTGCCGGTTTATCTGCGTCCAACTCGTAACGCCTACGGTATTCTGGGCGGGATCCCGAAAAGCGAATTCATGCACAGCACCATTGAGCAGAAGGTAAAAGAAGCGCCGAATGCCCAGTGGCCGGTCCATGCGGTCGTGACCAACTCCACCTATGATGGCCTGTTCTACAACACCGACTTCATCAAGCAAAATCTGGACGTCAAATCCATCCATTTTGACTCTGCATGGGTGCCTTATACCAACTTTGACCCGATCTACAAAGGCAAATGCGGTATGAGCGGTGACCGTGTACCGGGTAAAGTGATTTACGAAACCCAGTCCACTCACAAACTGCTGGCAGCCTTCTCACAAGCCTCGATGATCCACATTAAAGGTGATGTGAACGAAGAGACCTTCAACGAAGCCTTCATGATGCACACCTCAACATCACCGTTGTACAGCATCGTCGCTTCCGCTGAAATGTCTGCGGCCATGATGAAAGGCAACAGCGGTCGTCGCATGATCCGTGGCTCTATCGAGCGCGCCATCCGCTTCCGTAAAGAAATCAAGCGTCTGAACAAAGAGTCTGACGGCTGGTTCTTTGACGTATGGCAACCTGACAACATCGACAGCATCGAATGCTGGAACTTGGATCCGAAAGCCAAATGGCACGGTTTCAAAGATGTCGACAGCGACCACATGTATCTAGACCCAATCAAAGTCACCATTCTGACCCCGGGCCTGAACAAAGACGGTCAACTGGAAAGCACCGGTATCCCAGCGGCGCTGGTGGCCAAGTATCTGGACCAACACGGCATCATCGTGGAAAAAACCGGTCCATACAGCATGCTGTTCCTGTTCAGCATCGGTATCGACAAAACCAAAGCACTCAGCCTGCTGCGTGCACTGACCGACTTCAAACGCGGTTATGATCTGAACCTGAAGATCAAAAACATCCTGCCAAGCCTGTACCAAGAAGATCCGGAATTCTACGCCGACATGCGTATCCAAGATCTGGCGGCTGGGATCCACAAACTGATCTGCCAGCACAAACTGCCAGATCTGATGTTTAGCGCCTTCGAAGTTCTGCCGAAGATGATCATGACACCGCACGAAGCCTTCCAAGAAGAGCTGCGCGGTAACGTGGAAGAGTGCTATCTGGATGAAGCGGTTGGCCGCATCAACGCGAACATGATCCTGCCATACCCACCAGGTGTGCCTCTGGTAATGCCAGGTGAAATGATCACCGAAGAAAGCCGCCCAGTGCTGGACTTCCTGCAGATGCTGTGCGAAATCGGCGCCCACTTCCCAGGCTTTGAAACCGACATCCACGGCGCTTATGCGCAAGCCGATGGCCGTTACACCGTTAAAGTCATCAAAAAATAACGGACACTGCTGCATGATGCATTAACTCAATGCGATTGCAGAAACTGTCTCCAACCTCAAAGGCGCGGTTTATCCGCGCCTTTGCTCGTTCTCTCCCGCCGTTTTCTGTATCGAAAATGGGGGCAGAAAGCCTGTATTGCGATAGCCACCTCACCACCAAACGCCCAGTATGCTCTCTCAGACGCTCAAAGTGCTTCAGGCAAGGTTGATGCCATCAACGCCCCAAAACGCCCATCTCAGCAAGCTCTGTGCGCCAGCAACGCCATAATCATACGCAGATAGCAGATAGCAGATAGCAGATAGCAGATAGCAGATAGCAGATAGCAGATAGCAGATAGCAGATAGCAGAT
>NZ_JRKB01000087.1:0-19669 GCF_000800945.1 Plesiomonas sp. ZOR0011 | reverse complement strand
AGTGGAATATGCACGACAAGCAGCGTAGGTTGAAGAATCTCATCATAAAATTGGTATTAATCTAGGGGAAAGGTCACCATCATTAAGCAAACCGAGTCTGGTTCACCCGTTCCTGAATTGTGCCGTGAGCATGGCATCAGCTCCGTCACCATTCTACAAATGGCCGATCCAAATTTGGTGGGATGGATGTCTCCCTCATGGCTAACCTCAAAGCGCTGGAAGAAGAAAGTCGACGCCTCAAGAAAATGTATGCCAAGGAGCGCCTCAAGGCAGAGAACATCGCAGAGGCTATGGCAAAAAAGTGGTAACGCCATCAGCCCGCAGGGAGATGATTAGCAAAGCGGTTTCATACTTTGCCATCTTAATCAGACTGGCCTGCAACATCTTCAAGATCAGTGAGAGTTGTTATCACTATCAACCCGTGCTCGTCGACTGGTTTCTGCGAATCACGAGCAACCAGGGGAACTGGTGGGGGCTTTGGCCTCCGTTTTCTCTATCTACGCAACGTCATAGGATTTGGCTGGAATCACAATCAGGTATATCTGATTTATCGGGAGCTCTTGAGTTGAACATGCGTATAAAACGCAAGAAACGACTGGTTTGTGAAAAATCGCAGGTTATAGCAGTGTCCGACCAACCTAACCACTGCTGGTCTATGGATTTTATGCACGACCAACTGAGCGATGGCCGGTCGGTACGACTGTTTAATGTGATCGATGATTTTAGCCGCTAGGCGTTGTGTATTGAGGTTGATTTTTCATTGACTGCCTCGTGAGTAAAGCGAGCTCTGAACCAAGTGATAGAGTGGCGTGTTAAACCGGCAATGACCTGGTGTGATAGTGGACCGAAATATATCAGCGAGTTGATTAAGGCATGGAGGATGAAACAGGAGATCACCTTGGGGTATATTCAATCGGGCAGACCCTAATTGAACGCCTACATAGAGCGGTTTAACAGAAAGCTGCGTTACGATTGGTTGGCTCATCACTTGCTTGGCACACTGTAGGAGCTACAAGAATTAGCAACGTAATGACTGTGGGTTTATAACCATATTAGCAACGTAATGACTGTGGGTTTATAACCATGAACGACCCAACATGGCGCTAGATGGCTACATACCGAAGCTGCATCAGGCAAAGGCTGTCTTAGATCTACTTTTGAATGCCCCTAAAAATGGGGGAGGGGGCACCGTGTACCTCATATTATTGACTAGGTTCGTTGTGTGCGGCTTTTCCCTGAAGCTGGCCAATTACCATGATTGCGCAATCTCAACGTGTCTATGAAACAACAGTTTTGCTCCACCTCAATGACTAGCTTGATAATGAAAGCTCAGAACCGAAAATGGAGGCTATCACAGCCATCTCAGCGAAGCGCAGATCGCGGAACTGATTGCTTATCTGACAGAGAATCTCCACTCACCATTCAGGCCATCATTGCACTTATCAAAAAATGGTGAAGTATTTGCTACATCGTGTTAGGAATGAACAAATAGCTGCACCACAATGGCTTCACTTACACAAAATCTGCGGGTATTTCGCATTGGTTTAGCGCAGAAACTCTGCGGGTGTTCGTGGACATCCACGAAGCGCTGAAGCGGGGATCCAGTGACGCCTCCATTCTGTTCATTGATGGTGTACACTCAACACAGAGAACTTAGCTCGTTTATGGCGGGATGTCGAAAGAGCAGAAAGCTACGGTAGAGATAGCGGATAGCCGCACTAATCTCAATATTATGGGAGTCTTTAACCTGAACGATATCGGCAACACGGTGATACGTGAATACGACAGCATCAATGTGGAAAATATCGCACGGTTCTTCATCGTAACCCGCGAAACGTACCCAGTGAAGCAGAAGGCGTACATCATCTTGGATAGAGTTGGTTATCACCGTTCAGCCCTTGTTAAATAATGGGCTTACGTGATGAATATTGGCCTGCATTATCTGTTCCCGTATAGCCAGAATATAAACCCAATCGAGCGGCTGTGGAAAGTAATGAATGAGTCAGTGATATATAACTGTTATTTCAGCAGTTTGTCTGAGTTCAGAGTAGAAATATGGCGGTTTTTTAGCGAGATATTACCGGAGAGCTCTAGGCATCTATCACGTCGGATAAATGATAATTTTAAAATACTTAAACCTGCATCTTCAATTTAATCAGGTATAAATGATGGTAAGAATGATTCGGTTAATCGATTTTTTTGCAGCCGGCTTCGGGTTGTTACTTTTATGGCCAATATTATTCATTGTCACTATTATTGGTTGGTTTGATACTGGCTCACCAATTTTTATTCAAACTCGAGTGGGAAAACATAAAAAACCATTTAAGCTGATTAAGTTTCGCACTATGTCGCTGGATACACAATCTGTTGCGTCTCATTTAGCAAGTGCTAGCTCTATCACTAAGTTTGGCATTTTTTTGCGTAAAACTAAGATTGATGAGTTGCCACAATTGATTAATGTTCTGAAAGGTGAAATGAGCTTAGTAGGACCTCGTCCGAATCTTTTTAATCAGCACGAGTTAATTGATGAGCGTGATGTCTTGGGAGTATATGATGTGCTTCCTGGTATTACTGGATTGGCACAAATAAATAACATTGATATGTCTACGCCAAAGTTATTAGCCGAAATAGATAAGGAAATGATTGATACGCTTACCTTGTCAAAGTATTTAAAATATATAATTAAAACTGTATCAGGGAGTGGTGCTGGAGATGCGATAGCGAAGGACTGATATTTTAGAGTAGTTGGTATTGCTGAGCATGGTATGTGTAATGCTAGTTAAGTCTATGATGGGCGTTATTGTAATGTGAAGAGAACTATGATGTTGGCAGGCTTACTGGGATTATCAAGGGGACTTAAACGCAGCATCATGCTGACTATCGATGTTGTTTTGTTGGCTTTTTCATATTGGGGCGCGTATTGGGTTCGCTTAGATGATCAAACACCACTGACAGCTATAGAAAATTGGCAGCTATTTGCATTTCTTGCTGTTTGTACAATTTTATTTTTTATCCGAATCGGGCTTTATCGTGCAGTATTGAGATATGTGAGCGCTAAGGTCATTGGTACTGTTGCGATAGGCATTAGCTTCTCGACCGTGTTATTGGTGGTTTCGGCCTATTTCTCGGGAGTTTTTTTGCCACGCACAGTTTCAGTGATTTATTTTACTTTTTCGCTTTTATTTATTTGTGGTTCTCGTTTGGCATTTAGAATGATGCTGAACTATGGTGTGCGTGGCCAGTTACCTGTTATCATTTATGGTGCTGGCGCGTCTGGTCGTCAATTGCTTCCGGCGTTGGCTCAAGTAAGTGAATATTTTCCGGTAGCATTTGTGGATGATAATCCTCGCTTGCATAAGGCTGTCATTCATGGCGTAACAGTTTATTCCTCGGATAAATTGAATTATCTAGTAGATCGCTATGGTATAAAGAAAGTTCTTTTGGCGATGCCGAGTGTTAGTAAGTCACAAAGGCAGAAAGTGATTGCTCGTTTAGAGCATTTACCGTGTGAAGTTCTCTCTATTCCGGGTATGGTTGATTTAGTCGAAGGTCGAGCACAAATCAGTAATCTTAAAAAAGTATCGATTGATGACTTGCTAGGCCGTGATCCAGTTGCTCCTGATGCCAAATTGATGGCCGAGAACATTACTGGCAAAGCGGTTATGGTCACTGGGGCGGGAGGCTCGATTGGCTCTGAGCTTTGTCGTCAAATTGTTCGATATAAACCGGCCAAATTGGTTCTATTTGAACTGTCTGAATATGCCCTTTACGCCATTGAGAAAGAGCTATCAGCGTTGTGTGACAAAGAGGGTTTGGATGTTTCAGTAATTCCTCTTTTGGGCTCGGTGCAGCGTCAGAATCGATTACAGATGGTGATGAAGTCCTTTGGTATCCAAACGGTTTATCATGCGGCCGCTTATAAACATGTACCTCTGGTTGAGCACAATGTGGTGGAAGGAGTGCGTAATAATGTGTTTGGTACCTTGTACTGCGCTGAGTCAGCGATCGAAAGTGGCGTTGAAACCTTTGTGTTGATTTCCACGGATAAAGCTGTACGGCCGACCAACACTATGGGGACAACTAAGCGTCTGGCCGAGTTGGTATTGCAGGCTTTGTCTGCACGGCAAAGCCAAACCCGTTTTTGTATGGTGCGATTTGGTAATGTGCTGGGCTCCTCCGGCTCAGTCGTGCCGTTGTTTGAAAAGCAGATTGCCCAAGGTGGGCCAGTTACCCTGACTCATCGTGACATTATCCGCTATTTCATGACGATTCCGGAAGCATCACAGTTGGTGATCCAAGCGGGGGCGATGGGGCATGGCGGCGATGTCTTTGTCTTAGATATGGGCGATCCGGTCAAGATTTATGACTTAGCCAAACGCATGATCCGATTAAGTGGCTTGAGTGTACGGGATGATAAAAATCCAGATGGCGATATTGCCATTGAAGTTACAGGATTGCGCCCAGGTGAGAAACTGTATGAAGAATTACTGATTGGTGATTCAGTTCAAGGTACCTCGCATCCACGTATTATGACAGCCAACGAAGTGATGCTGCCATGGCAGGAGCTATCGCTCTTACTTAAAGAGCTGGATCAGGCTTGTCATGACTTTGATCATGAGCGAGTTCGCAGCTTGTTGTTACAAGCGCCGGCGGCATTCAATCCAACTGATGATATTTGCGATCTAGTTTGGCAGCAGAAAAAATCGCTATTATCACAAGCGAGCAATGTCATTCGTCTCTGATTGCTTAGGTTTAACCTTCCACACCAATCCTTCACCTCTCTTACAAATCCCCGCTAGGCGGTACATCGTGACCGCCTTTACCCTGATGTCTGCTCTTTAACAAACAGGACATCAGTGTATGTTTAAACCTTTTAGCGCCGAATTTTTCGGTACTTTCTGGCTGGTTCTGGGTGGCTGTGGTAGCGCCTTGATCTCTGCTGCTTTCCCTCAGTTAGGCATTGGCTTTTTGGGCGTGGCGTTGGCTTTTGGTCTGACGGTAGTTACCATGGCTTATGCGGTCGGGCACATCTCTGGAGCGCACTTTAACCCCGCGGTGACCTTGGGTCTGTGGGCCGGTGGACGCTTCCCGGCAGCGCGCGTGTTACCTTACATCATCGCTCAGGTTATCGGCGGTATTGCCGCTGCGGCAGTGCTGTATGGTATCGCCAGCGGTAAGGCGGGGTTTGATGCGACAACCAGCGGCTTTGCGGCTAATGGTTATGGCATTCACTCACCAGGCGGTTATGCGTTAAGCGCCTGTATGCTGAGCGAGTTTGTCCTCAGTGCGTTTTTTGTCATTGTTATCCACGGGGCGACAGAAAAACGCGCTCCTGCGGGCTTTGCGCCACTGGCGATTGGTCTGACGCTGACTATCATCCATCTGGTGAGCATTCCCGTCACTAATACCTCAGTTAACCCTGCGCGCAGTATCGCGGCGGCGGTTTTCCAAGGTACTTGGGCATTAGATCAGTTGTGGATGTTTTGCTTGATCCCATCATTAGGCGGAATTGCCGGTGGCCTGATTTACCGCGCATTGCTGGCGCGTCCGGCTGAAGCATAAAACTGAGACAATCATTTAAAGAGGAAAGGTGTTGGAGTGATCCGGCGCCTTTCCTTTTTTTATGGCTTATTTTTTGGGGAAAGGTCAAGGTCAGTCGGCAACCTAGACAATCGGCACAAAAAAAGGCGGCATAAATGCCGCCTGAATTGGCTACAGAATATCGTATATACGATGTCTGTGATCACAAAGATAAAATAGCATCAACAAAAAAACGGCAATTCGGTGTGTGTTACGAAGCCATGCAGACGGCACCTAAATGGGCGGTAACTGCATGGCTTTTTTTTTAGCTTATTTGAACGGGTAAGTAATATAACCGCGTTCCATTTTTTCTTGTTTTACATCGTAATCGCTTGGTACGTCATTCGCAGCGATGAAGCCGTAGAAGATGTAACCCAGCAGAGTCAGGATAGAGCCGTAGAACACGGCTGTTTGACCACAAGCGTACACACCGTAGATACTGTAGATGGCAGCGAAAGCACCCACCACGGCACCAATCTTCCATTGACTGGCACTGACGTGGTTTTTACGCAGCATAACAAACAGACCAGTTTGAGACAGTACGTATGGCACCATGTTGATGAACACAGACAGGTTCAGCAGGGTGTTGAACTGTTGTACGGTGTTCGGAGAAATACTCATGGTTGCCAGCAGCAACTCCAGCACCAGCATGATCAGCATACCGGCGATAGGAGCGTTGTATTTGTTCATTTTGCCGAAGATGCTTGGGAACAGCTTCATTTGTGCTGCCGCCCAAGATACTTGCGCGTTAGTGAACTGCCAAGCCAGCAGAGAACCGATACAGGCGATGATGGCCAGAGCACAAATTACTTGGCCCACAAACGGTGTGAACATCATGCTAAATACCAGACCGAACGGCGCACTGGATTTCGCCAGTTCAGCGTTAGGCACGATACCCTGAATTACGGTAGTTGAAGCGATGTACACGATAGCCACAGAAACGGTCGCCAGCATAACGGCCAGTGGAACAGTTTTTTCTGGGTTACGTACGGCACCGGAGTTAGCACCTGCAGTTTCAATCCCCAAGAAGGCCCACAGAGTCAGAGCGATACCGGAAGAGATCCCGTCCATAGTGCCAACGTGGTGTGGGTTCCAGCCGGCGGCGAACAGTTCAGGTTTGAACCAGAACCAACCGATGATGGACAGACCCACCACCGGAATGATGATCCCCCATACAGTTACGCTGGAAATACCACCGGTGTATTTAGGACCCCAGAAGTTAGCCACCATGGTCAACACCAGAACGCCCACGACACCCCAGAAGGCGTGTACTGCAGATTCAGATAACCATGGGAAGAAAGGCTTCATGTAGCCAACCGCAGATACGGCAATCGCCACCGCACTGATGACCAAGCAAATATAATAGGTATAAGACGCGATGAAGAAGGAGGACTTACCGTGCGCTTCTTGTGAGTAGGCAGACATACCGCCATCACGGTGACAGAACATACCGCATTTTGCGTAAGTGTAAGCGATACACAGCGCACCCACGGTAGTGACCAGCCAGGAGAGCATGGTAATACCACCTGTACCGGCGAGGTTAGCCGGCAGCATGATAATACCGGAGCCCATCATGTTTACTGTTACCAGTACAGTGAGGCCCATAAGCCCCATTTTGTTATCATCTGAAGATGCCATAAAATTTATCTCTTTATTCGATAAACTTAATATTTATTCATCCAAAGTCACTAAAAGGTGCACAAGATGTGCATAACTGAGGATGAGGAACCCTTATTTGTTGCTGCAGCGAAAACCCACACCAAGGATGTTAATAAATGAGATAACGGCGCAGGAATAATACCGTCATTGCATTTATGTTTTTGCTGAGAATAAGGCCATTAATGTTGATGCGTGAATAAACATTTCTGGCTCGATATACATCCCGTATATGAGTTGGTTTATTTTTTAACACAGCTGCATAGGGAAGAAAATAAAGGTCGATAAAATCGGATTGTGCCTTGTGTCGCGTAATTATTTATGAATTTATGAATAATCAGTAATCCTGACGAAAAGTCGTTATTGTATGTGATTATCTTTAAATGTAATTTCACGCAACTAGATGTTTCTTTCCTCGCGCCGCCAGCGCTTTGTTTTATGTGTTGAAATAATCTTTTCTGTAACCGCGCGTAATTTATCCTTTCCTCTCTTTATTTTGTGTATTTCGTTGTACATAAGTGGTGTTTATTTATGCATGCCATTTATTGATGGTTTATTGCTGCACACTGAATGAAGTGTAACTTGGTAGAAAAAGAAGGCTGAATGTTTATTGCCTCCTGTTTCAGGTTATGACAATCAATGCTCTATTTGTACAGTTAACTTTACGTCATTTGATAATGTCATTTACTGTGCCAGCGTAATTTTATTAATGGCGTGCTGTCGGGCAATTTTGTTTTCGGCGCCTTAATAAAATATTCCGCGATCAATATCACAAATAGCATTTTCATTAGGAAATTAAATATCAATTTTCTGCGGATAGGCTGGGCGCACTATTGAGCGATAAAACGCTGTGAAAATAGCGATTGGCAGCATTGCGTTGCCTGTATTTATCTCGTTTGCCGGATTTTTATGCATTTGAGTGCGCAGCCGCCGTGCCGCCCATACATGCTCTATCTTTTACTGTGGGGTTTCACATATTCCACCGTTATTACATGTGAGGGCTATTACTCGTTGTGCTGGCGTGTTGGCGAGCGGATGTAGAGCGTGGCAAGCAGAGCCGGTCGACGAGTGGCGTTGGTGGATATGGGCCTCGAGAGGTTGACTCAATGCTTATTTAAGAGGGATGGCGATGAAAAAACCGTTAACGGCAGAGTTCTTCGGAACATTCTGGTTGGTTTTTGGGGGTTGTGGGAGCGCAATTTTGGCGGCCACGTTTCCCGAATTAGGAATAGGATTTTTGGGGGTGGCATTCGCGTTTGGTTTGACCGTCGTCACCATGGCTTATGCGGTGGGCCATATTTCCGGTGGCCATTTTAACCCCGCTGTGACGATCGGTCTGTGTGCCGGAGGGCGTTTTCCGGCCTCTCAGGTATTGCCGTATGTCATTGTGCAAATCGCAGGCGGCATAGCGGCTGCGGCGGTGCTGTATGTGATTGCTAGCGGTAAGGCCGGCTTTGATGCCACCACCAGTGGTTTTGCGGCCAATGGCTATGGTGAGCACTCCCCAGGTGGCTATACCTTAGCCGCCGCCATGACGGTAGAGTTTGTGCTGACGCTGTTTTTCCTGTTAGTGATCCACGGCTCAACTGATAAACGCGCACCGGCGGGATTTGCGCCATTGGCGATTGGCTTGGCGCTGACCTTGATCCACTTGATTAGCGTGCCGGTGACTAACACTTCGGTTAACCCTGCGCGCAGTATTGGCGTCGCGCTGTTCCAAGGAACATGGGCGCTGGAGCAGTTATGGGTCTTTTGCTTAATCCCAGTAGTAGGTGGGATTGCCGGCGGCGTGCTGTACCGGCTCTTACTGGAAACGCCTGACGGGAAATAACCGCGCGGAGTGCGGTGAGAGTGATATCCGGTTGTATCTTTCCCAAACGAGCTATCCAAGACAAGCCATGCAGTGAGCGATTGCATGGCTTTTTCTTTTATACTGGTAAGCGTTAGATGCCAATGCACTGTTATTCGTATGCTTGGAGTACCGCATGCAAGTTAAGCCCGGCCGATTATCCGGTCTATTCCATATCTATCCGCAGGTCTATCGCGATGAGCGCGGTTATTTTCTGGAAGTGTTCGAAAAGCGCCGTTATCAGACGTTACTGGGGATCACTGACGAATTTGTGCAGGATAATCGTTCCTATTCGGCAGCCGGGGTGATCCGTGGTCTGCATTTTCAACAACACTATCCGCAAGGAAAATTGATCCGGGTGGTCAGTGGCGCAGTGTTTGATGTGGCGGTGGATCTGCGCGCCGATTCGGCAACCTTTGGCCAGTGGGAGAGTGTGGTGCTGTCGGCCGATGATCAGGCGCAGCTTTGGATCCCGCCGGGCTTTGCGCATGGCTTTGCCGTACTTTCGCCGCAGGGCGCGGAAGTGGAATACAAATGCACGGGCTATTATCACGCTGGCGATGAACGCTGTTTGCGCTGGGATGATCCGGCGTTACAGATCCCGTGGCCCGTTGAAACGCCAATCTTATCGGAAAAAGACCAACAGGGTCTGACGCTGGAGGCGTTACGCGCATGCGGGTGTTGCTGACCGGAAAAAATGGCCAGCTTGGGCAGATACTTTGCGCTGCCGCTCCTGCTGAATGGGAGCTGTTGGCCTGCGATCGGCAAACGTTGGATATTACCCATCCTGAGCAAGTACAGCAGTGTGTCCGGCAGTGGCGACCGAATCTGATCATCAATACAGCCGCCTTTACGCAGGTGGATGCAGCCGAAAGTGCGCCGCACGCCGCGTGGCAGGCCAATGTCGTGGGGGCGGCACAGTTGGCGCGTGCCGCAGGTGACGTTGGCGCGACTTTAGTGCATTTTTCAACCGACTATGTGTTTGCTGGCCAAAACGCAGTAAACCGCGCGCTGGCAAATGACGTGGCCGAGGTATTTAACGAAACCGACACCCCGCAGCCCATCAATTATTACGGTTACAGTAAATGGCAGGGGGAGCAGCAGGTGCTGGAGATCCTGCCGCAGGCTAGGGTGATTCGCACCGCGTGGTTATTCAGCCCATGTGGCCGTAATTTTGTGCGCACGATGCTGCATCTGGCGCTACGTCAGCCGGTTCTGCGCATTGTTAATGATCAACGGGGCTGTCCGACCAGCGCGTTGCAGTTAGCTCGGTTTCTGCCCGCACTGACAGCACCGTCTTTGCCGGGGGGGATTTATCATCTGGCCGGCTCGCCCGCGGTCAGTTGGTTTGAATTTGCTGAAGAAATTTTTCGCTGTGTATTGGCATGTGGCTGGCCGGTTGCGCGGTTACCTCGAATTGAGCCCATTGCATCGGCTGCGTTTGCGCAAGCAGCGCCGAGGCCGTCCAGTAGCATATTGTGTAGCGAGCGCTCGCGGGCGGCGCTGTGTGCTCAATTACCGGAAGAGGACGCTGCCTCACTGACATTGGATTGGCGTCTGTCTCTGCCTGAGGTAGTACGCACCTTGCTGCGTAGCGATCCCGAACTGCAAGCGGTCTGTGCCTCGGCTTGATGGTTCGCATCATGGATGTGAAGTAAGCCAAGTACACGTGATACCGCCTCTTGGATCGTCATTCCCTTTCTTTTATTATGGTTTTTGACACAGCACCAATAGCAACACTTGAACCGAACCGGCTATCTGAGGCATCCTGAAGAGTGTTTTTGGCGTAACCTCAGGATGTCGGATGTCTTTATTACTTCACCCTTTGCATATTGAAGTGCTGTGTCAGCTGTCGGCCAGTTTCAGTTTACCGGTCGCGGCGTTGGCCCAACGGGTGGAGTCGCATTTTCCCTGGCTGCCCTCATCGTTACTGGACGACGTGCTGACTGCCTTACAGCAAGCCGAGCTGTTGGAGTGCGAAGGTAGCGAGTCAGAGCGCCACTATCTGTTAAGCCCGAACGGGGGTTGGGCGCTGCTGCGTTTATTGCAACGCGGTGAGCTGACTCTCGCCCGTTTACCCAGCAGTAACGATCCCTTGATGCAAGCGTGGCAGGCACTATTGCAGGCCGCACTCACCCCAGCGGCGGCATTGCCGTTATGTGATGCCGATAGCGGCTATTGGCTCGATATGCTGGCGGATGCTGAGTGGCTGTGGGCTGGGATTGGCTATCTTCCCGCAGATTGGATCGCACCGTTTGCGCGTTATGCCTTGTTGCGCCAGATCCGCACCCAGTGTGAGCCGAATTTTTGGCAGCAGGCGCAAGCTGTGCTGGATACGCAGGGGCTAACGGCCTTGTATCAAGGCTGGACCGGCTGTGCGTTTTTATGTTCAGCCGGCACGTTACCTGCCAACCATTGGCTGCATCGCATTGCCCGCAGTGCGCCAGCCCAGCGTCAGTTGCCATCAGAGCAAGAGTTGCCGGTGGATGCGGTCTTTTCCCGTCTACTGGCGGCGCTATTGCTGCCACCAGAGCGCGGTACTGCCGCTTTGACCCAGATCCAGCAACAGCTGCGAGCGGTAGAAAATTGGCCGGCGGCACACTACTGCGCGCGCCTGTTGGCCGCCGATGCCGACAGTGCTGACCGTCTGTTAGAGCAGCAGGGAGAGGAGCCACCACGCTGGGGCGATCTGCTCTTGTTTGCGCTGCGTGCCGTGCAGCAAGGCGCTGGCCCTGATGAACAGCGCCGCCAGCGCAGCGCGTTTGCCCATATCATGCGTTATCCGCCGCGCGCCCCGCTGATTGCGTTAACCCAAGCCTTACTACGGGCGCTGGCCGGAGAGCCGGCGACCTATTCACTCTTCAATTCACTGTTCCCTGACGGTTTACGTCGTCCGGCGGCGCCGGTGCCTGAGTTGTCTGAACCGACATTAGCGGACGAGATGGCCACCAATAGCAGCGCCGATGAGCGGGTGGTGTGGATCTTAGCGCCGAAAACCAAGCAGCTGACTGCGCGCATTCAAAAACGTGGCAAGAAGGGTTGGACCAAAGGGCGACAGGTCAGCATTTACAATCTGCGCTTAGAAGCCGAGCGTTTGCTGGATGAAGACGACCTGCGCGTCTATCGTGCCACTAACCCGCAAGAGCACTATTTTTATCGTGATGTGCTGGTGGATGAACCGCTTTTGCAAGCGCTGAGTCGACATCCACGGGTCTTGTTGCCGGAGGGCGAGCGCCTGATTTTGTTGCCGCTGCAGCCCTTGGTGCGTTTGTTACCCGCGCAAGAAGGCGACGGAGTGCGCTGCCTGCTCAATCCGCGTTTGGCGGTGGAAGCCGGGACGCTGCGCCAAGTGGCGGCCACGGTCTGGCAGTTTTATCAGTTGCCGGCGCCTTTAGTGCCGTTGTTGCGCTCATTGCAGCGCACCCCGAGTGATTTACCGCCGAGTGCGGTGGCATCCTTGCAGACATTGATTACCCGCTGGCCGCAGCAACCGTGGTACAGCGAGCATCCGCAATTACAGGGCAATGTGCAGGTCTCCGAGTGGTTGCCGATCCCATATCTGTGGCTGAACTGGAGCGGCGATACGCTGGAAATCCAGCTAACCACCCAGCCTGAGCACGAGTGGCCGCATCCGCTCCCGCCTGGGCAAGGTGAAGCGTGGATCATGGATCCGCAAGATCATCTGCATTGGCTACGTCGTGATTTGGCGGCCGAGCTGGCGCAAGCGCAGGTTTGGCAGCAGTTGTTCGTGACCGGTCAGCATAGCCATGGCGGCAGTGGTGAGCAGCCAACGCGTTGGCGCTGGCAAGGGGCCGAAGCGATTGCCATGCTACACACCTTGCAATCATGCCCAGAGCGGCACAGTGCGCGTTTGCTGTGGCACAAGGAAAGTCCGCGTGCCTATCGGGTCGATACCGACGATCTTAAATTACGGGTTAATGACCGTGAGCAGTGGTTTGCCCTCGACGGTGAGCTGCAGCTGGAAGAGCTGAAACTGGCCTCACTGGATCAGCTACTGCGCCATGAGCCGCAAGCTTATATCACCTTGGATGATGGGCAAATTTTGTTGCTGACTGCTCGTTTGCAGCAGCAGTTGGCAACTTTGCGCCATTTGGTGGCGGCAGATCAAAGCTTTACCCAACAACTGGCCTTCCCGTTGCAGCAGTTACTGCAGCAGCAAGCGGTGCCGGGCGATCCGCACTGGCAGGCGTTGACCGAACGCTGGCAGCAGCCGGTGGCGATTGCACCAGACTTATTAGCGCCGCTGCGCGCCTATCAATGCGAAGGGGTACGCTGGTTGGCGCACCTGAGTGAACATGGCTTTGGTGCTTGTCTGGCCGATGACATGGGCCTCGGCAAAACGGTACAGGCGTTAACGTTGCTGCGTTTACGGCGGCAACAAGGTCCAGCGCTGGTGGTGGTGCCGAAATCGGTCTTGCACAACTGGGCCTGCGAAGTGCAGCGCTTCGCCCCTGAGTTGGTGTTGCATGATGTGGAGCAAAGCGAAGATCGCCAGCAGCTGATTGCCAACGCGGGCGCTGGGGAAGTGATTATCATCAGTTATGGCTTGCTGGCGCGGTGTGCCAGTTGGCTCAGTGCGCGTGATTGGGCCACCGTGATTTTGGATGAAGCCCAGCAGATTAAAAATGCTAACACCCAGCGTGCGCGCTCGCTGTTCCGTTTGCGCGCGCAGGCACGGATTGCCCTCAGTGGCACGCCGGTGGAAAACGATTTAACCGAGCTGTGGAGCCTGTTCGCCTTTATTAACCCAGGGCTACTCGGCAGCAAAGCGCAGTTTATGCGCCAATATGCCTCAGCCGTGCGTGACAGCGATAGCTTGCAACGTCTGCGCGCACTGGTCTCGCCGTTTATTTTACGCCGTACTAAGCGTCAGGTGCTGACCGAACTGCCGGAGAAAACCGAAATCACCCACAGCGTAAGCTTAAGTGAGCAAGAGCGGGCACTGTATGAACAGGCGCGTAATCAGACCTTACTGGAGCTGGCGGCAGAGCCTGAGCGTGGCGCGGGGATGACCTTGCTTTCTGGGCTGACGCGTTTGCGACAAATTTGCTGCCATCCGCAACTGTCATTCCCTGATTACCAAGGCAGTGCCAGCAAGCTGGAAGAAACGTTATTGCTGGTGGAGGAAGCGCTGGCCGGTCAGCATCGGGTTTTGATTTTCAGCCAATTCGTTGGCTTGCTGACGTTACTGCGCCATGAGTTAGAGGCGCGTGGCTTGGGGTACAGTTATCTGGATGGACGCAGTTCATCCACCGCCCGTCAGCAAGCGGTGGCCGATTTCAAACAAGGGAAGCACCCGTTATTCCTGATTAGCTTGAAAGCTGGCGGTACCGGTTTGAACCTGACCGAGGCGGATACGGTGATCCATCTGGATCCGTGGTGGAATCCGGCGGTCGAAGATCAGGCCAGCGATCGGGCGCACCGTATGGGGCAAACCCAGCCAGTCACGGTGTATCGCTTGGTCGCAGAAGATACGATCGAAGAGAAAATTGTTGCGCTGCATGCTGAAAAACGCGAGTTGGCAGACAAGGTGCTCAGTGGTCAGTCACAAGTCGATAAGCTCGATAGCGAGTTGTTGTATCACCTGTTGACGGAATAGGTAAGCCAATAAACTCGCCACGCAAGGACGCGTGGTGATACGGATGTCGCGCATGTACGTTGAGTGTAAGAATCGTCGTGTAAGTATCGTGCGGGTATTAGCGTGCGGCAGGAAAGCAGGAAGCCAAGAAAAATAACGCTGAAAAAGAAAAGGAGGTTACTGTTACGTCCTATGTAACCTCAGAGAAACCTATCCCTGTACCGGCGTCTGTCCGGTGATGGTCAAATCCGGTTGCGGCGCGCAATACTTCTGGCGTGATAGTGCAAACCGGTTACGCACAGGCGAATGCCTGCTCGTGATGACGTCTTGCTTGCCCTGATCGGGCATAACATCTGATGCTATTTTTTGCTGTGTTGCTGTGTTGCTGTGTTGCTGTGTTGCTGTGTAATGTCGATCAGACGCTGAGATTACAGCGCTTGAGCATTACGGATGTGCCAGTAAGCACGCGCTTTGCTAAATGCACGAGATACCAGAGCGATAGTGGCTTGCTGCTTCTGAGTACGGATAGCACGTTGACGGATAATAGACAGTGTCATGATGATGCTCCTTTGTGTGATTCGCCTCTCGTTTCGGCTTAAAAACATCCTAGCTGAAACGTTACAGCCTTGCAAGAGTGTGATCACATTAACACTAAAAAAATTTTGCCCTGTACTTTTGTCAGACCAAGGGAAAACGGTTTAGGTGTGCAAGGGCAGAAGGGGCGGTGGATTTATGTCATACTAAAACACGATAGGCTGTCATCAGCCCAGCTGATAATGCATGGCCGCGAAAACAGCGGGTGCATGATGACTGCTCACGGTGGTGTGGCGCTTGCCGCTCACCGTCGTGCCAACACTAACCGTGTGATATTAGGATGAACGATAAAAAACGCCTGCTCTGGTTGAGCTACAGTTTTGTACTGATCAGCCTGCTGGTCACGCTATTCTTTTTTTTGCATGCCCAGAGTCGCTATCTGCAGTACAAAACGTTACTGCTCAATGAAATCAACGCGGTGTTTCTCGACAGTTACGCCCAGTTGCGTAACCTCTATGTGGCTTATAACAATGTGCCGTTCTTACCGGCCAATGAGCTACTCATGCGCAATAAGCAGTTTGCGCACATCAAATTTATCCCGCTACCGAATGCCGACTTACAAACGTTACGGGCACCGGATATCTTTGCCAATTTGCAGCAAATTAAGCAAAACCTCGATTTTATTACCCATAATCATTTGGCTACCTTAGGGTTGATCCAGTATGCGCGGGACTATGTGATCGTCACGCCTTATCGTCCGTACCATGATTTGCTGTTTTCGCGCCAAGCCGATCAAGCACTGCAGCAGATGAGTCGCATCGATCCTACTTGGCAGCAGCGGCCGTATGATGCCGGGGATTTTCGCGGTTGTCGGGTGTATATCACCACCCCTTATCGGGAAAATTACTCGGGATTAAAATTGGTCAGTATGCTGATGCCGCTGTATACCGAGGGCAAACTACAAGCGGTGGCGATTGCTGATATTCGGTCGATGATTTTCCGCCATATTACCGCCAGCTTTAACCAGCAGCACAACACCCAATTTTTTCTCAATGATGCCAATACGCCGGACAGTTTTTTGCTCCCGTGCTCGCAGCAGCGCATCAATATTGCTTACAGCAAGCTGTCGTTATTGTCGGCCAGTGATTTGCTGATTGCGCTCGCCAGCGCCAGTACGTTGGTGCTGCTGCTGGCATGGGTGCTACGGGTGAAAAATAAGATTTATCGCGATGAGCTGACGGGGCTGCATAATCGTTATTACGTTAACGATCACCTGCGCCGCTTACCCAGTGGCTTTAGCGTGTTGGTGCTGGATGTAGACAATTTCAAGCAGGTCAATGATCGACATGGGCATGCAATTGGCGATCAGGTATTGCAGACCATTGCGCAGGTGCTGCAAAACCTCACCCGCGATGACGATATTGTCGCGCGTTGGGGCGGCGAGGAGTTTTTACTGCTGCTGATGACCGATCGCGAAGATACGGTGCGCCATCGTGCCGAATTGATCCGGCGCACCATTGCCGATGAGTCGGCGCTGACCGGCTTGCCGGTTACGGTGTCGATCGGGGTGTGTATCGCGCGGGCGCAGGCGTTTGAGACCGCCTTTAAACTGGCCGATGACTGCTTGTATGAGTCCAAGCGCAATGGCAAAAATCAGGTCACGGTCAGCCATTTATTCTGACCGTGCCTTTGCCGCTTACGGGCGAACGTCACGCAAGATCGGGTTTTGCAGGGAAATCAGAGTTTCGGTGGACTGGATCTCATCGATATTCTGAATTTTGTTCACCAGCACATGCTGCAACTCATCAATCGAGCGAGTCATCACTTTGATGAAGATGCTGTAATTACCGGTGGTGTAGTAGGCCTCCACCACCTCTTCCAGCTCGCGCAGTTTATCCAGCGCGGAGGGGTAATCTTTGGCGCTCTTCAAATTGATGCCGATAAAGCAGCACACGTCATAACCGAGGCGCTTGGCGCTGACCTGCACGCGGGTGCCTTCGATAATGCCGGCTTGTTTCATCTTCTCGACGCGCACGTGGATCGTACCGGCGCTGACGGCAAAGCGCTTGCCCAATTCGGCGTAAGGAGTACGCGCATTTTCCATTAGCGCGCTCAAAATCGATTTATCCAGATTATCGATCCGATAATTCTCGTGCATTTTTTATCCCTGATATTGGTTAATCATTAATATACAGCAGCATATTTTGTTGATATCTGTATGGCAAGGCTATTTTTATTGACGATTATTGAATTTGCTGTGCGTTTTATTGAAGAATCATCTACAGAGATGACGGGTTACCGTCGATAAGATTAAACAAGAATGTACGGGGCCTTGCACGATGAACAAGTCATTTATCCAACGTCAGCAGCAAATCAGTTTTGTGAAAGATTTCTTCTCCCGCCAGTTGGCCCATCAGTTAGGTCTGGTGGAAGTGCAGGGCCCGATTTTAAGTCAGGTGGGCGACGGTATTCAGGATAACCTGTCCGGTAGCGAGCAAGCGGTGCAGGTGAAGGTTAAAACTTTGCCACAGGCGCAGTTTGAAGTGGTGCACTCGCTGGCCAAGTGGAAGCGTCACACGCTGGGCCGTTACGGTTTTGCCGTTGGTGAAGGGCTGTATACCCACATGAAAGCGCTGCGTCCGGACGAAGATCGTCTGTCGGCTATCCACTCGGTGTATGTGGATCAGTGGGATTGGGAGCGCGTGATGGCCGACGGTGAGCGCACTCCCGCCTATCTGCAGCAGACGGTTCGCAAGATTTATCAGGCCATCTGCCTGACCGAAAAAGCAGTGTGCGCCGAGTATGGTTTGACGCCGTTCCTGCCTGTGGACATTCATTTCATGCACAGCGAGCAATTGCTGCAGCGCTATCCAGCCTTGAGCGCCAAAGAGCGTGAGCGTGCGATTGCTAAAGAGCTGGGCGCAGTGTTCCTGATGGGCATTGGCGGTACCTTGTCTGACGGTCAGGCCCATGATTGCCGCGCCCCAGATTACGATGACTGGAGCTCAGCGGGTGTGGACGGCTTGGCCGGTTTGAACGGTGACATTCTGGTGTGGAACCCAGTGCTGGATGATGTGCTGGAGCTGTCATCGATGGGGATTCGTGTCGATGCTGACGCTCTGCGTCGTCAGGTAGCACTGACTGGGGATGAGGAGCGCTTGCAACAAGCATGGCACCAGAGTTTGCTGGCCGGTCACATGCCACAGACCATCGGTGGCGGGATTGGGCAATCACGTCTGACCATGCTGCTGCTGCAACGTCCGCACATTGGTCAGGTACAGTGCGGCGTGTGGGCGCCGGAGCTGCATCAGCAAATCGAAGGTCTGCTGTAAGTTGGCGTGAGTTTGCACAAGTTCGGCCGTCGGTAACGTTCGGTGTTGTACGGTGCGAATGCTTCGGTGGAAGTGGAAAAGTAAGCAATGACGCGGTAAGTAAACAAGAGATCGCGGCAAAAGTTGTTGGGTAATGGGTAATTTTATCGCTGCTAGACAGGCGATTGGGAAACCCACCGTAGTGAGCCGTTCACTGCGGTGGGTCTTTTTTTGCCTGTCGTTCAGGGCGTTGGGCGTAAGCGCTACATCGATCTCCGGTGTTACAGCAAGCCTTCCGCCTGTAAGGTGGCTTGTACCGCAGGGCGCGCCTGAATGCGGCTTAAGTACGCTTGTACTTGCGGGTAGGGCGCGAGATCGATATGCAGCCACTTAGCCCAGCCCAAAATGGTGAACAGGTAGGCGTCGGCAATGCTAAAGGCATCGCCACACGCGTACGGCGCGTCAGTCAGTTGCTGGTTGAGGCCCTCAAGCTGACCGGCGATCCGCTGTAAGACCTGCTGGCGATAATCTGCCGGCATGGCAGGATTAAACAGGTCGCCCCAGCCTTTATGCAGCTCGGTGGCGATAAAGTTCAGCACTTCCAGTAGATGGTAGTGAGCGCGGGTGCCGGGCGCGGGCTGCAATCCGGCCTCTGGGCATTGATCGGCTAAGTACTGCACAATCGCCACCCCTTCGGTCAAGATGCTGCCGTCATCCAGCTGTAGGGTCGGCACCTGTCCTTTGGGGTTGATGAGGCGAAAATCGCTGCCGTGTTCGGTTTGCTTGGTTTTCAGGTCCACTTTTTCCAGGGTGTGGGCCAAACCTAACTCGTTAAGCACGATATGTGGAGAGAGCGAGCAGGCGCCTGGGGTGTAAAACAGTTTCATGTGACAGCTCCTTACGTGAGCGTACCGGTCGGGTTGATGGCCGGTGCGCGTCCAAAATGGTGGGTGGTGCCGGTAAATCACACAAAAAGAACAATAATGCAGCGAACGCGCGCTGGCTAGCGGAAAAAGTGCGAGAAAGTGATTGACGACCGGCGGGCAGGTGATTAATATGCGCGGCATTCGGTGAGTAGCGCAGTCCGGTAGCGCAACTGGTTTGGGACCAGTGGGTCGGAGGTTCGAATCCTCTCTCACC
>NZ_JRKB01000086.1:0-29964 GCF_000800945.1 Plesiomonas sp. ZOR0011 | reverse complement strand
GGGTGGCTGATGGGGCTCGAACCCACGACAACTGGAATCACAATCCAGGACTCTACCAACTGAGCTACAGCCACCATAGAGTTTTTTCTTTCAGCTTACATCCACAACGTTGGGCTAAATCACTACCACATGCTTATATGGCGCGCCCGACAGGATTCGAACCTGAGACCTCTGCCTCCGGAGGGCAGCGCTCTATCCAGCTGAGCTACGGGCGCCCTGCGCGCCGTTGCGGGGTCGCATATTACGGATTTCATATCCGGCTGTCTAGCCCTTTTCGTATTTTTTTATGCAAAAAGAACCGACTGCTGATACTTTACCCGAAACTTGCTTAAAACTACAGCTTTCCGCTGTAATGATACGCGACATACTTCAAAAGTTTGAGCTGGCGCCGCCAACGGGTCGGTTGTGACAGCAAGCGATACAGCCATTCCAGGCCAAACTTACGCCATACTGCCGGTGCGCGCAGCACATGGCCAGTAAACACGTCATAAGTGCCACCGACGCCCATATACAAGGCATCCGGATAAACCTGACGGCAATCGCGCATAAACAGCTCTTGTTTCGGTGAGCCCATCGCCACCGTGACCAACTTGGCTCCACTGGCACGAATTTGCTCGAACAAATCGGGAGTCTGCTCGGCGGTGAAGTATCCGTTTTGGCTGCCGACAATATTAACCTGCCATTGCTGACGCAGTTTATCTTCCACTTCACTTAAGACATCTTGGCGACCACCAACCAAAAACACCGGTAACCCCTGACGACCAGCCTCCTCCATCAAGGCTTCCCACAGCTCACAACCTGGGATGCGTTGCAGTTTCGGGCTGTCGGGGTATTTGCGGCGGATAGAGTTAACGATACTGACGCCATCTGCGTACTTGTATTCAGCCGCATCCAGCAGAGCTTTCAGTGCCGGAGACTCTTCAGCAGTCATCACTTTTTCCGCATTGATCGCCACCAGGGTACCGGTTTTGGTGCCCTGCGGCGTCAGCAGGTGTGCGACAAACTGCGCCATGTCGGCAAAACCCCAGATCTGCAAACCGCGCAGGGTGTACTTAGGAATATCACTCATGTTCTTGCACCTTCAACCGCCGGCGGATCAGGCCGCAGGCTTCAAACAGCCAATACAGTAACTTGGCCAGTAACAGACACAGCCCGAAAATAATCGAGAAAAACGCCATCCGTGACACAAAAGAATCAAGCCCTTCGCGCACCAGCACGATCAGGGTAAACACGTTGCCAAAGCTGTACGCCAACAAAATCGCCGCTTTATAGCGGTTGGTTTCTTGCATGCCGCTGTGATACAGCCAGTCCAGCCATTTGATCAGCAAACCGACAATCACCGCGCCAATCGGGATAAACAGCACGCCGCCCATAATCACCAACGAGCCAATCAGGGTTGGCGAAATGGCTAAACCGGCAAAGTATTCGAGGACATCCCAGGTAAAATAGTTAGCGGTATTCACCACCAAGCTTGGGCGATCCGGCCACAGCGAGGACGGAATAAAGACATAGAAGTCGCGGATAATCGGAGCCAACCCCTGAAAATCAATCTTGTGATAGTTTTCCAGCAGCAGCGCCAAGTTTTCCCACGGCGAGAAGGTATCGCGCGTGAGGTACAAGAAGGTGTAAAACGCCTCCGAGCCGCTCACATCCAAGCTGTAACGCTTTAACGCCAGCCAAAACATGCCGACCACACTGGCCACGCCCGCAGCGATCAGCATCGGTAAAGTGATATAACCGCGGATAATGCCGATGAACAAAAACAGCGCAAAAGCGATGATGATGTTAGCGCGCGTACCGCCGACAATCACATAAGTCAAAATCCCGAATGCCACAGTAGTGACTAAAAACATCAGCCACCCTTTGGTGTCCTGACGCAGGAAATAGACCACCAGCATTGCCGGGATAAAGAAGTAGAAGAAGCGCTTAAGCGCTACCGCCGACACATCCTTGGAGAAAATCTGGCTGTAGCTTTGCAACTTGAACAGCAAAAAGCCGTTTTGCAGGAAGAAGATCCCCACCGTGACCACCGCCACCAGCATCAGCAAAATCCAAGTCAGGTTGGTTTCCACCCGATTCATGCTTAACACCGGACGCTGACGCTGACGGCGAACAATCCGCGTCTTGTACACCACGTAATACAAGGCATAGAAGGCGGTCGAGGCCAGCATGGCGTACATCAGGTACTCCGGCGGCTCGGTCTGCACATCAAAGCGAAAGCTGAGGATGCAGGTAAACGGAAAGCCAAAGTAAAACGTCAGCAGGTAGATCAAGGTGAAAAAGATATTGAAGTTAAAGCGCTCACGACGAAATTCGCGATAGCCCAACGTCAGGATCAGCGCCAATGACAGCAGGTAAACGACCAGCAAGCCAGAAAAATCAGTCAGGGTCATGCGCCGGCTCCTCGGTCTGCAGATGCAATAGCGTCAGCGCCGGCCTGCTGCAGCGCTTGCTGCCAGCCCGCAAGGTAATTCGGTTTAAAAAAGGCAATCTGGCTACGATCGAGCGCGCCCAGTTGGGCCTGCGCCTGGCACACACGAGCCACATCCAGCGGCTCACCGCTGAGCAGTACCGGCACCCCTTGCTCACGCAAATCCACACAGAATGGATTTTGCTCACTGAGCACAAACGGCACGCCAAACTGGATCAGTAAACACAAAGTGCCAATCCCCTGTTGGCGGGCAAACAGGAAATAGCCCAGATCGCACTGCGCCAACAGTGTCAGATAGCGGTCAAACGGAATTTGCTCGGTAAGCAGCTCCACCTGTCCATGCGGATACAGTTGCTGCGCGACCTCGGCAATCTGCGCGATATAGGCTTCATTATGCGCCGGATAGCCCAGAGGAATTTGCACTTTCACCTTGTCACCAAAGGTGGCGTGAATTTCACGCAGCGCTTCAATGTGGCGGTTAGAGCGATCGCCCGAGTTACCGAGCAAAATGGTGAGCGGCTGCGCAGGGTCATGTTGACGAACCCCTCCGGTCAGCGCCGGATCCATTTTGGTCGGAAAATAAAGACGCTGCGTAGCACAATGCGGATGACGCTGAGCGAAGTACTGCAAATCGCCTTGCGTGGCAAACACGCGGCCAATACGCCCTTGCGCCGGACGGCGCAGATAATAGAACAGCTTGAATTTCCAGCTCTGCGCATCCTCATACAGATCCGCGCCCCAGATGTGCCAACTGACTTGTTGCGTGCGGATTTTTCCCGTCAGCAACGCCAACCATAACCACGGGTTAAATTGGCCATGCAGGAAAAAGCGCTGCGCCGGGTCACGAGCCGCCAGCGTCACCGCACGTGCCAGACTCTTTTTGTCGGCAAAGCAGTGCAGCCGGAGCGCCGGATAACGCGCGGCCAGCTCCGGCTCGTTACTGACCACGTAAAACTCACGGGTCAGCGCCGGTTGCTGTAATGCCGGCGTCAGCACCTCGGCAAAAAAGGTGAGCACCGTATGGTTATGATGCGGGATCTCAGATCCCAGAACATGGATTAAGGCTGTCATGCACGCTTTCGATAAATGAGGAACGCCCCAACACAGAGGCAAAAATACATAATGTAAGTCAGCATATAGGCCTGTGCTGCACCCAGCGCACCCTCGCGCGGGATCAACCAGTGCGCCAGCCCCGTTAGCAGGGCAAACTGGCTTACTTCGGCCAGCAAGTAATAGCGTAATGCCGCCTTGGCTACCACCAGATAACCAAAGACATACGCACCGACTTTGAACACATCGCCGGTCAGCTGCCAGGCAAACAGATCGCGCATCGGCCGAAACTCGGGCGAGAACAACAGCCAGATCGCCACATCACGCAGTAGATAAACGGCAAAACTGACCGTGGCAACCGCTGGCAACACAAAGCGCAGGGTACGGCCAATTTCGCGCACAATCTCATCGCGCTGCTGTAACCGCGACAGGGTCGGCAACAGGTATACCGAGAACGAGGCGGTAATAAACTGCAGATAGGCATCCGAGATTTTACTCACCCCTTGCCACATCCCCACCGCATCCCAGCCATAATCGGCGGCCAGACTATTTCGCAGCATCACGTAAGCGGCGGGTAAGGTGACCGAGGTGATCACCACCATCAGGGTAAACTTCAGCAGCTGACGAGCCAGCGGCTTATCCCACTGCGGACGCAAGTCGGCAAAACGAATGCTGTTGCGCTTTTTAATCACCACTGCGGCAGGCAGCACCGTGATGGCCGGCACTAACGCCATCCCGGCTAAAGCGCCGGCATAGCCGCCTAGCCAGAAACACAGGCAGTACGCCACCACTCCAATTACGCTACCGGCAATCAGCGCCAGCGCATTGCCCATCGCATCGCGCTGACCTTTGAGGATCGCCAGCAGCAAGTTGGCGTAGGCTATCCCCATTTGAATCAAGCCCACCGCGCGGATCACCGGCACAAAATCGGTGTGATCGAATAAAGCGCGGCTAATCGGGCCGGCACCGAGTACAAACACCAGAGCCAACAGCGATGAGGAAAGTAAAGTGATCGCCGAGGCCGTACCCAATAAGCTGCGCAGTCGCGCGGGCTCTTGGTGAAACTCGGCCACGTACTTGGTCACGCCATTAAAAATACCGGCGCCGGACAACACGCCCAGCACCGTCACCATGGTCATGAAGTTACCGGCCTGGCCAACCCCTTGCGGGCCGAACGATACGGCCAGTAACTTGACCACTAACAGCCCGACCCCAATCTTGACTAGGGTCGAGGCTGCGGTCCATACCGAAGCTTTAGCTAACGACATAATCAGGCGAAGAAGTTCAGCATCGTCTGGATCACGGTACGCTGCGTCAACTCATCCATGTTGTAGAACAGCGGCAAACGCACTAAGCGCTCGCTTTCCGCCGTGGTGAACTGATCCGCGCCATGCATCACACCGAATTTCTCGCCTGCCGGGCAAGCATGCAGTGGGATATAGTGGAACACGGTCATGATTTCAGCTTCTTTCATAAAGCTGATAAAGGCGCTGCGATCATCGATATCACGCAGTTTGATATAGAACATGTGTGCGTTGTGCGCGCAGTCAGCGGGATGGCTTGGCAACTCGATACGGCCAGCCTCTGCCAGCGGCGTCAAAGCATCAAAATAGGTCTGCCACAGCTTCAAGCGACGCTGATTGATACGCTCCGCGGCTTCCAACTGCGACCACAGATAAGCCGCCTGCAAATCGGACATCAAATAGCTCGAACCGATGTCGCGCCACGTGTATTTGTCTACCTGACCACGGAAGAATTGACTGCGGTTGGTACCTTTCTCACGAATAATTTCAGCCCGCTCAATCAGCGCCGGATCATTGATTAAGGTCGCCCCACCTTCACCGCCTGCGGTATAGTTTTTGGTTTCATGGAAGCTGTAGCAACCAATGTGACCGATAGTGCCCAGCGCACGCCCTTTGTAGGTCGACATCACGCCTTGCGCCGCATCTTCGACCACCCACAGGTCATATTTTTCCGCCAGCGCCATGATGGTATCCATCTCGCACGCCACACCGGCATAGTGCACCGGCACAATCGCCTTAGTACGCTCAGTGATAGCTGCTTCAATCTTGCGCTCATCGATATTCATGGTATCGGGGCGCAGATCGACAAACACTACCTTGGCGCCACGCAGCACGAAAGCATTGGCAGTCGACACAAAGGTGAAGCTTGGCATGATCACCTCATCCCCCGGCTGGATATCCAGCAGGATGGCGGCCATCTCCAGTGAAGCGGTACAGGACGGAGTCAGTAACACTTTGGCGCTGCCAAAATGCTGCTCCATCCACTGCTGACAGCGGCGAGTAAAGGCGCCGTCACCACACAGCTTACCGCTGCCCATGGCAGCCTGCATATACTCCAACTCCGTGCCGACAACCGGCGGGGCATTAAATGGGATCATGCTTATCACCTGTAAAACCAATACGCAGTGTCGGTTATAACGGCACCGCTGCGAATATAAAGACGTAAGGCCGCCACATTACCGGTTTGTGTTGCCACCCGCAGGGTAGAAATCCCTTGCGTCTGGCACCAGTTTTGCGCCGCCCACATCAACTGTTGGCCCACACCACGCCCAGCACAAGCAGGCATCGCGGCTAAAAGGCCGATCCGAGCCTGCTGCTGGCCCAGATCGCGCAGGGTTACAAACCCCAGAATCTGTTCATCCTGCTCAATCAGCAGGCATTGATGATCGAACGTGCCACGAATCGCTTTTTCGATCCATTCAGCGTAAAAACGGCCACTGTCGCTGGCTTGATACCAAGGCGCGCGAAAACGGCTATGAGCAAAGGTCTGCGCCGCCGCACTGCGCAGCAGCGCAATGTCAGTCTCAGTGGCGACGCGGCAGCGCCAACCACTCGGCAGCGCGTGCGCCGGTAAGGAAGCGGGCAAGCTCAGCGCCAGATCCACTTCCCCTTCCGCCAACTGAAAGCCCAAGCGAGCCAAGCCATCAGCCAGATCCAGACGCGCCGCCGGCACTTTGGCTTGTACCAGTGCATACGGCTGTAAATCTGCCGCTTGCACCGGCGCGGCCTGGGCATCCCACACCAATTTGGCACTGGAGAGTGCGAAAAAGGCGCTTTCCCAGCCTAATGGCTCAATATTGGCGTGGACGGACATGCAGCAAGGTCTTCAGATATTGACCATAACCGGTCTTAGCTTGTGCTTGTGCAGCAGCAGCCACTTGTTCGTCACTCAGCCAACCATTGCGCCAAGCGATTTCTTCCAAGCACGCCACTTTGAAGCCCTGACGTTTTTCCACGGTCTGCACAAAGGTGCTGGCTTCAATCAGGCTGTCATGAGTGCCGGTGTCTAACCACGCAAAACCACGGCCCAGCAATTCCACCTTGAGCTGCCCTTTTTGCAGGTACATCTCGTTTAAGGTGGTGATTTCCAGCTCGCCGCGGTGCGATGGTTTGACCTGCTTGGCCAACTCAACCACTTGGTTGTCGTAGAAATACAGGCCGGTTACCGCCCAATTAGATTTGGGTTGAGCCGGTTTTTCTTCGATCGACAGTGCATTGAAGTCGTCATCAAACTCCACCACTCCGAAACGCTCTGGATCCATCACCTGATAACCAAACACTGTTGCGCCGCTGGTACGCGACGCCACCACTTTCAGCTTGTCACTGAAATATTGGCCAAAGAAGATGTTATCCCCCAGCACTAAGCACACGCTGTCATCACCGATAAACTCTTCACCGATAATAAACGCCTGCGCCAGACCATCCGGACTCGGCTGGATGGCATACTGCAGGTTAATGCCAAAGTCGCTACCGTCCCCCAGCAAACGCTGAAACGCGGCCTGATCATCGGGTGTGGTGATAATCAGGATGTCACGGATCCCGCTGAGCATCAGTACTGACAGCGGGTAGTAAATCATGGGCTTGTCATACACCGGCAGCATCTGCTTGGAGACACCGCGAGTCAGCGGATACAGGCGAGTACCGGAGCCACCCGCCAGAATAATACCTTTCATGCTCAGGCTCCTAAGCCAAGGCGCTCTCCGGCATACGAGCCGTCTTGCACTCGGCGCCACCAAGTTTCATTTTCCAGATACCAGATCACGGTTTTGCGAATCCCGCTTTCGAACGTTTCTTGCGGTACCCAACCCAGATCATGGGCGATCTTCGATGCATCGATCGCATAGCGCAGATCGTGGCCTGGGCGATCCGCCACATAAGTGATCAGATCGCGATAGTGCGCCACACCGGCCGGCTTGTTCGGCACCAGCTCTTCCAACAAGTCACACAGGGTGTGCACCACGTCGATATTCTTGCGCTCGTTGTGACCGCCAATGTTGTAGGTCTCACCGACCGCGCCTTCCGTTGCCACTTTAACCAGCGCACGCGCATGATCTTCCACGTACAGCCAATCACGGATCTGCTCCCCCTTGCCATACACTGGCAATGGCTTACCGGCTAATGCATTTAAAATCATCAGCGGGATCAGCTTTTCTGGGAAATGGAAAGGACCGTAGTTATTCGAGCAGTTGGTGATCAGCGTTGGCAAACCGTAGGTGCGACGCCACGCGCGGACCAAATGATCACTGGACGCTTTAGAGGCCGAATACGGGCTGCTTGGGGCGTACGGCGTGGTTTCGGTAAACAGCGAATCAGGACCTTCCAGATCGCCATACACCTCATCGGTAGAGATATGGTGGAAACGAAACGCCGCTTTCGCCTGTGACTCCAGCGTATTCCAATAGTTACGCGCCGCTTCCAGCAGGGTATAGGTGCCGATAATGTTGGTTTCGATAAACGCTGCCGGACCATCAATCGAGCGATCGACATGACTTTCCGCCGCCAGATGCATCACCACATCTGGGCGATATTGAGCAAAAATACGCTCCATCGCGCTGCGATCGCAGATGTCTGCCTGCTCGAACTGATAACGCGGGCTATCGCTGACACTGTTCAGTGATTCCAGATTGCCGGCATAGGTCAGCTTATCCAGATTGACCACGTGATACGGAGTATCTTGGATAATGTGGCGTACTACCGCCGAACCGATAAAACCTGCACCACCGGTTACCAGAATCGTTTTCACCGCCATACCCCCTTGGTATCCACTACCCAGCTCTGCGTCACTTGAGCAGGAGAAATGGCCTTGAACTGCTGATGGTCGACCAACAGCACCAGTACATCGGCCTGCGCCAGCGCCTGTTCGGTCGACACCAACTCAACTTTGCCATGCAGCTTTTTCGGCAGCTCATGCACGTTTGGCTCCACCGCCAATACCTGACCGGCATGCCAATCGGCGATCAGCTGAGTAATTTCCATCGCTGGGCTTTCACGCAGGTCATCGATATCCGGCTTAAATGCCAGTCCCAGACACGCAACCTTCACATCTTGCGCACGCTTACCGGTCGCGGTCAGACACTCGGCCACCGCCAGTTTGGTTTTTTCCACCACCCAATGCGGCTTGCCGTCATTCACTTCACGGGCCGCACGAATGAGGCGCGCTTCTTCTGGGTTTTGCGCCACGATAAACCATGGGTCAACTGCGATGCAGTGGCCGCCAACACCCGGTCCTGGCAGCAGGATATTCACGCGCGGATGGCGGTTAGCCAGACGGATCAGCTCCCACACGTTGATGCCTTGCTTATCACAAATCAGCGACAGCTCATTGGCAAACGCGATGTTGACATCACGGAAGCTGTTTTCGGTCAGCTTACACATCTCAGCAGTACGGGAGTTGGTGATCACGCACTCACCTTTTACGAAGGTCTTGTACAGGCTCGCGGCACGCTCAGAGCAGCGCGGCGTCATCCCGCCAATCACGCGATCGTTTTGAATCAGCTCCACCATCACTTTGCCTGGCAGTACGCGCTCAGGGCAGTAGGCAATGTTCACATCGGCCGCTTCTCCGGCTTGTGGCGGGAAGCTTAAATCGCTGCGCGCATCCATCAGCCACTGCGCCATTTGCTCAGTCGCAGTTACTGGAGAGGTGGATTCTAAGATCACCAGATCGCCTTTTTTCAACACCGGCGCAATCGACTTGGCCGCCGCTTCGACATAGGCCAGATCCGGCTCGTAATCACCTTTGAACGGCGTTGGCACCGCAATTAAAAACGCATCCGCTGGTTGTGGCTGGGTGCTGGCACGCAGGAAACCACCCTCCACGGCGGCTTTCACTGCCAGATCCAAATCCGGCTCCACAATGTGAATTTTGCCCTGATTGATGGTATCAACGGCGTGCTGATTGATATCAATACCGATCACCTTTTTCTTAGCGGACGCGAATGCCGCCGCCGTTGGCAGACCGATATATCCCAAACCGATAACTGAAATGGTGTCAAAGCTCATGACAGGTCACCTGAATTAATCTTCAATGCTTCAAGAATTTGCGCGCAAGCCTGCCCGTTACCATACGGGTTATGAGCACGGCTCATGCGGTGGTATTCATCATGGTCGGTCAGCAGACGTGATACTTCGCTGACGATCGTTTCAACTTTTGTCCCCACCAAACGCACCGTGCCGGCATCTACCGCTTCCGGGCGTTCGGTCGTATCCCGCAGCACCAATACCGGCTTGCCCAGTGACGGCGCTTCTTCTTGAATCCCACCGGAGTCGGTCAGGATCAGATAAGCACGGTTCATCAGGTAGACAAACGGCAGGTAATCTTGCGGGTCAATCAGGATCACGTTGTCGATGCCACGCAAAATGCGGTTCACCGGCTCACGGACATTCGGGTTTAGGTGCATCGGATAGAGAATTTGCGCCTCTGGATGCTGACGTGCAATCTCGGCCAGTGCATTACAGATCCGCTCAAATCCACCGCCAAAGCTTTCACGGCGATGACCGGTGACCAGAATCAGTTTCTTATCGTCCTGCAAAAACGGATAACGCGCTTCAATGCTGGCCAGCAGCGCAGTATCTTGCTGCAGCTTATTGCGCACCCAGAACAGGGCATCAATCACCGTATTGCCGGTGACGAAAATATGCGCATCGGGAATATGCTCTTGCAGCAGATTGTGGCGCGAGGTTTCGGTCGGAGCAAAATGGAAACGGGCCAGATGGCCGGTCAGTTTACGGTTGCCCTCTTCCGGCCACGGTGAGTACAGGTTACCGGTACGCAGACCGGCTTCCACGTGTCCCACTGGGATTTGCTGATAAAAGGCTGCCAAGCTGGCCGCCATCGTGGTGGTGGTATCACCATGCACCAACACCACATCCGGATTGAATTCGTTCAGTACCGGCTTCAGGCCTTCCAGAATACGACAGGTGATCTCGGTCAGGCCCTGACCGGGACGCATAATGTTGAGATCATAATCCGGTACGATCTCGAACAAGTGCAATACCTGATCCAGCATCTCGCGATGCTGCGCGGTGACACAAACTTTAGACTCAAACTCAGGATGTTGAGCCAGCGCGTGGACCAGCGGCGCCATTTTAATAGCTTCTGGACGGGTACCGAAAACGGTCAACACTTTCACAGCAATACTCTTTTGGTTGTCAGAGGATCTCACCACACACGTAGTCAGATCCGACATCAGGAGTACCGGACAGCCGGCGCTCCAGCCTTCTTACGCAACAAATTAACGGGCAGCAATCCGCCGACCAATCGCAATCCCAGCACCGGTCATGCCACCAATCACACCCCACAGGATCAACAAGAACAGACGACGCGGCTTATCACGATTCACCGGCTCGACCGGAGTGCGCAGATAACGGAAGGTCTGAATGTTCTGGTCCAGTTTCGGTGCAATGGCTAACGCAGCCAGTACCGCTTTATTCTGGGCATAATCCACATCGAAGTTAGCCGCTTGCATGGCTTCATCGGCGGTGGTTTTGCCATCTTGCTCGCGTTGCAACAGCGCTTTATTCACTGACTCTTGACGTGAAACCAGTGCTTTCACGGATTGCAGCCGCGAGGCCCAACGGCCCGCCAAGTTAGCATCCAGCGCCGCCACCGCGCGTGCATTGGCAAACGCGATGTATTGCTTGAGTAAGTTGCTGGCATCAGCTGCGGTTTCGGCGCTCAAACGAATACTGTCGAACGGGGTTTTCTTGTCATCTTTGGCCGTGAAGGTGATGTCGTTGATCAGTTCATCGAGCAGTTGGCCATCGGCACGTGCGTTGCCTTCAATACGGCTGCGGTAGTAATCGGTCTGCAACCAAAAATCACGACGGGTATCGTAGGAGCCCAGCTGCATGCGCAGCTCGTCATACGCTTCGTCTTGCACCGGTGGCAAGGTGACGTTGGCGGTATCCTGCACATCCAGTCCGCGCAGGAACTGCTGCTGCGCAAAATAGCTGCCCAGCTGCGTGGTCAATGGACGGTCGGTCATCGCGTTAGCGCTCCACTCCTCTTTCACCACATAGGAGTAAACCAACGCCAGCGCAGCAAACAGAACACCGGTACCGATGATCCACGCTTTACCTGACCACAAAATACGAAACAAGCCACGGATATCCAGTTCGTTATCCACAGTGCTATGTGTCTGTTCTGATACTTGCTTTATCACGGCGCTATAATCCTCGAATGGCGCAAAAACCCGTACACCTTAGAAATGCCGACCTACCCAGACTTTCAACCGGCGACGCATACGACGAACAAACCGGGTGGCAACCCACGCACGGCTGATACAGTATCCATAAACGATAAAGGTCACTAAAAACGCGGCCAACATCACCCACTCCGGCCAACCTAGCCACTCACCCATGATGCCGAATGCTGCCAGTGCAGCAGCTAAACCCGTGATCAGCAAGAACGCTTGGCCGGAGGTAAAACCGGCGCGCATCACCATATGGTGAATATGCTGACGGTCAGGGGAAAACGGGCTTTGACCCTTTTTAATGCGGCGATAGGTGATGGTGATCATGTCCATCAAGGGAATGGCGATCACCCACAACGCAGTGACCGGATTGAGCGGATGGCCTTGCCCTTGGGTACTTTGCAGCAACAACCACACCACGGTAAAACCAATCACGGTACTGCCGGCATCACCCATAAAGACTTTGAATTTGCGCCCCCACGGGATCCCGAGGTTAAGCAAAATATAGGGCAGCGTGGCGGCAATGATGGCAAAGCACCACAGCGCCAAATCGGGCTGCTTATCGAGGACAAATAAAACCCCGAGCGAGCCAAACGTCACGCAGGATAAACCGCCCAGCAAGCCATCGATGCCGTCGACCATATTGAATGCATTGATCGCCGCCAACACCGCCAGCAGCGTCAGGACATAGCCGAATGGCCCTAGCACCAGCTCCCACGGACCAAAAATTTGGCCGAGACTGTTCAGATACAAGCCACCTGCGGTCATCATAATGATGGCGATAGTCGCCTGCACACAGGCGCGAATTTTTACGCTGATATCAAACCGGTCATCTAAAATACCGACCACCAGTAATACGCCAGCACACAACAGGTATAAACCCGGCTGACGCAAATTATTCCAGTGCTGGATGAAAAAGAAGGCCATCCCAGCGAACACCGAAATACCGCCCACCAGCGGGATCAACCCATGGTGCAATTTACGGTAATTAGGTTTGTCCACTAGGCCAACTTTGCGTGCCACTTTGCGCGCGACAAACAGTGAAGCCAGTGAAAACAGAAATACAAAGAAAAGATCACTACTCATCATGAGCACGTCACTGCGAATAAAGTCCACCATCCATAGCCCTTGAGTGAGGTGCGCACCTGCACCCGATAAACTATTACTGCCATATAGACAAAAATGACGTTATGCCGCAATCATTCGGCCGGAATTACATCGGTTACTCCGCCAGCCTGAGAGCTTTTACCGCCCTTTGTCACAGGTCAGTCCATTCATATTACCGTGAATTTGAGCCGTGCGAAACGCGTCGCCGATCAGCGACAACCCCGTGTGCTAAAAGCAAAATTTGGCGACCAGAAAGCAAAAAAGCGTCGCCCGAAGGCGACGCTTTTTTCATGTGACGTGATCTTTATTAGACCGAATTATGAACGCTTCATCATGTCGAAGAATTCATCGTTGGTCTTGGTCATCGCCAGCTTGTTGATCAGGAACTCCATCGCATCAATCTCACCCATTGGGTGCAGGATTTTGCGCAGGATCCACATCTTTTGCAGCTCTTCTGACGAGGTCAGCAGCTCTTCACGGCGGGTACCGGAGCGGTTGTAATCAATGGCTGGGAACACACGCTTCTCGGCAATCTTACGCGCCAAGTGCAGTTCCATGTTACCGGTGCCCTTGAACTCTTCGTAGATCACTTCGTCCATCTTCGAGCCGGTATCAACCAGCGCGGTGGCAATAATGGTCAGGCTACCGCCCTCTTCCACGTTACGTGCCGCACCGAAGAAACGCTTCGGACGGTGCAGGGCATTCGCATCCACACCACCGGTCAGGACTTTACCGGACGCCGGTACTACGGTGTTATAGGCACGGGCCAGACGGGTGATGGAATCGAGCAGGATCACCACATCTTTCTTGTGCTCAACCAAACGCTTAGCCTTTTCAATCACCATCTCCGCCACTTGTACGTGACGAGAGGCTGGCTCATCAAAGGTCGAGGCCACCACTTCACCGTTCACCAGACGCTGCATCTCAGTTACTTCTTCTGGACGCTCGTCAATCAGCAGCACCATCAGTACGCAGTCAGGATGGTTAGCGGAAATGCTCTGGGCAATGTTTTGCAGCAGCATTGTCTTACCGGCTTTCGGTGGTGCCACAATCAGGGCACGCTGACCACAACCGATTGGCGACGCCAAATCCAATACGCGGGCAGTTAAGTCTTCGGTAGAGCCATTACCACGCTCCATGCGCAAACGGCGATTAGCATGAAGTGGAGTTAAGTTTTCGAACAGGATCTTGTTGCGGGAGTTTTCCGGCTTGTCGTAGTTAACTTCGTTGACTTTCAGCAGGGCAAAATAGCGTTCGCCTTCTTTTGGCGGGCGGATTTTACCAGCAATGGTGTCACCTGTACGAAGATTGAAACGGCGGATTTGACTCGGGGAAACGTAGATATCATCAGGACCGGCAAGGTAGGAGCTGTCTGCGGATCGCAGGAAACCGAAACCATCCTGCAAAATCTCTAACACGCCATCACCAAAAATATCTTCACCGCTCTTGGCATGTTGTTTCAGGATGGCAAAGATAATGTCTTGTTTGCGCATCCGGGCCATATTTTCGAGGCCCATTGACTCCCCAAGCGCCACAAGCTCGGAGACAGGTGTATTTTTCAGTTCGGTAAGATTCATAACGATGGGTTCTTGATAGTGAACTCGGGGTAAGTCAATTACGATGATGCTGGCGATACAAAGCATGCGGTGAGCACGCACCAGCTATCAGCAATAAGAAGAAAAGTTGCGTTTCAGCAGTAGGGATAAACTAGCATCAAATCAGAAATGCGTCTAGCGGTTGGTCAAATAAAATGCGCTGCCAACCGCTAAACGTGAGGCGTATTACAGGTGGGTGTCCAGGAACTCTTTCAGTTGAGTCTTAGACAGTGCGCCGACTTTGGTGGCGGCAACCGCACCGTTTTTAAACAGCAGCAGCGTCGGGATACCACGGATACCGTATTTTGGCGCCGTGTCGGTATTCTGATCGATGTTCAGTTTCGCTACCGTTACCTTACCTTGGTACTCAGTGGCGATCTCGTCCAGAATCGGGGCGATCATTTTGCAAGGACCACACCACTCTGCCCAGAAATCCACCAGTACCGGACCGGTTGCTTTGATTACATCGTTTTCAAAGCTGCTGTCGGTCAGCTGAACAATTTTATCGCTCATCTTCCACTCCCAAGTGTTATATCGCATTGTTGGTGTAACATTGACCAACAGTTGTTATTGACTTTATTTCAATGGATACGCTTTCGTAAAGCAAGAGTTAGCTGATATTCTATCACCTATGAGCAAAACACACTTAACTGAACAGAAATTCGCCGATTTCGGGTTGCATCCGGATGTCCTGCATGCCTTGGCTCAGCAAGGGTTCCAATACTGCACACCAATCCAGGCGCTCGCACTGCCTTATTCTTTGGCAGGGCGTGACATCGCCGGTCAAGCTCAGACGGGTACAGGAAAAACCCTGGCTTTTCTGGCATCGACCTTCCACCACTTACTGACCCACCCAGCTGCCGCTGATCGTCAGATTAACCAACCACGGGCGCTGATCATGGCACCAACCCGTGAGCTGGCGATCCAGATCCACGCCGATGCTGAGACCTTGGCGCAGTCCACCGGTTTACGCCTTGGTTTGGCGTATGGCGGCGACGGCTACGACAAGCAGCTCAAAACGCTGGAAGCTGGGGTTGATATCCTGATCGGTACCACCGGCCGGATTATCGATTACCAGAAACAGAATATTATCAACATGGGTGCCATTCAGGTGATGGTTCTGGATGAAGCCGATCGGATGTTCGATCTCGGTTTTATTAAGGATATCCGTTATCTGCTGCGCCGCATGCCAAAACCGGATCAGCGTCTCAATATGCTGTTCTCCGCCACCTTGTCATACCGAGTACGTGAGCTGGCTTTCGAGCACATGCACAATGCCGAGTATGTGGAAGTGGAGCCGGAGCAAAAAACCGGCCATCGGATCAAAGAAGAGCTGTTCTATCCGTCGAACGAAGACAAAATGCGCCTGCTGCAGACTCTACTGGAAGAAGAGTGGCCGGATCGGTGCATTATTTTCGCCAACACCAAGCATCGCTGTGAAGATATCTGGGGCCATCTGGCAGCCGATGGTCACCGCGTCGGTCTGCTGACCGGTGATGTGGCACAGAAAAAGCGCATGCGCATTCTGGATGACTTCACCCAAGGCAATCTGGACATTCTGGTGGCAACCGATGTGGCGGCCCGTGGCCTGCACATTCCAGCCGTGACCCATGTGTTCAACTATGACCTGCCGGACGACTGCGAAGATTATGTGCACCGTATTGGCCGTACCGGCCGCGCCGGTGCCAGCGGTAACTCAATCAGCTTCGCCTGTGAAGAGTACGCGCTGAATCTGCCGGCGATCGAAACCTATATCGAGCACAGCATTCCGGTCAGCAAATATGACCCAGATGCCCTGTTGCAAGAGCTGCCGGCACCGTTTCGCCTGCACCGTCAACACCGTCCTAACAACGGTCGTGGCGGTAATACCCAGCGTCGCCCGGGCAACCGTGGCCCGCGTAAACGTCATCCGGCCTGAGTTTGACTCTGTATGATGAGTGCTGTCTCGCCTTGTTATGCCGCCATCGATTTGGGCTCCAACAGCTTCCATATGCTGGTGGTGCGCGAGGTGGCGGGAACTATCCAGACCATCGCGCGCATCAAGCGTAAGGTGCGTCTGGCGGCCGGTTTAGATCAGGATAACCGCCTGTCAGCTGAAGCCATTGAGCGCGGCTGCCAGTGTCTGGCGCTGTTTGCTGAGCGGCTACAAGATATTCCGCTGCAGCATGTGCGGGTGGTCGCGACCGCGGCACTGCGCAGTGCCTGTAACGCGGCGGAGTTTCTCGCCCCGGCGGAGTGCATTTTAGGTCACCCGATCGAGATCATTGCCGGTGAAGAAGAGGCGCGCCTGATTTATCAAGGCGTGGCGCACACCACCGGCGGCCCAGAGCAGCGTCTGGTGGTCGATATTGGCGGCGCCAGCACCGAGCTGATTGTCGGTGCTGGAGTGCAACCGCAGCAATTGGTCAGCCTGCACATGGGCTGCGTCACCTGGCTGGAGCGCTTTTTTGCCGATCGCCGTCTGTGCGCGCACAATTTTGCCGCCGCCGAAGCGGCCGCGCGTGACGTGCTAGCGCCAATTGCCGAACAATACCGCGCTGCGCGCTGGCAGATTTGTGTCGGCGCCTCCGGTACCGTGCAAGCCTTGCAAGAGATTATGCAAGCACAAGGGATGGATGAACACATTACCTTGTCCAAGCTGTATCAACTGCGCGAACAGGCGATCCAGTGCTATAAGCTGGAAGAGCTGGAAATTGATGGCCTGACCCTCGACCGTGCACTGGTTTTCCCGAGCGGTTTGTCGATCCTGATTGCCATCTTTGAAACTCTTTCTATCCGTGAGATGACCTTGTCGGGCGGCGCCCTGCGTGAAGGGTTGATCTACGGCATGCTCGGCTGCGTCGGCGAAGGCGATGTGCGGGCGCGCACCATGCGCGCCTTGCAGCAGCGTTACCAAATAGATACCGAACAAGCCTTGCGGGTGCGCAATACCGCCTGGCAATTGTTTGATCAGGTGGCCGATGACTGGCATTTGAGCCTGCTGAGCCGTGAGTTACTCGGCTATGTGGCCTTGGTGCACGAGATTGGGCTGGGTATCGACTACAAACGCGCCCATGAACACGCCGCCTATCTGCTGGCAAACTCCGATGTGCCAGGGTTCACCCCAGCGCAACGTAAACTGCTGGCCGCGCTACTGTTTAACCAGCGTGAGCAGCCAGACTTAACCCGTCTGGCGGGGCAAAACGCTTTGTCGGTCAGCGATGCGCTGAAGCTGTGTCGTTTACTGCGCTTGGCGATTATTCTGGCCTCGCGTCGCCGTGACGACACCTTGCCGCAAGTACGGTTACAGGTAAGTGGTGAGCAATTGTGCCTGTATTTACCGGTCGGTTGGTTGCATCAGCATCCACTGCGCGCCGAAGATTTGCGTCAGGAAAGTCGCTGGATGAACAATCTGCATTTGCCGTTGTTACTGCCGGAAGATACGCATTTTAGCAGTGGCGCTTGCTCACATTAAGCATCACGGTTACGAGTGTTCGGCTTTCGCTGAACAGCGAAACAGACGATAAAAAAGCGGCCGGTGGCCGCTTTTTTTTGTCCACTGCGATAGCTCGTGCAATTCGCCTCTTCGCGAACAGGCACATAGCTCCGCTTAGCGCTGCTCGTCGCGCAGCCACTGGGCGGCTTGCTTGGCAAAGTAGGTCAAAATGCCATCGGCACCGGCCCGCTTGAAGCACAGCAAGGATTCCATGATCGAGTCGCGCTCTTTCAGCCAGCCGTTTTGGATTGCCGCCATGTGCATCGCGTACTCGCCGGAAACCTGATAGGCAAAGGTTGGCACGCCGAACTGATCTTTGACCCGCCGCACCACATCCAGATACGGCATACCCGGTTTCACCATCACCATATCCGCGCCTTCTTGCAGATCCTGCGCCACTTCCTGCAAGGCTTCATTGCTGTTGGCCGGATCCATCTGGTAAGTCTTCTTGTTACCACCTTTGAGGTTACCGGATGAGCCGACCGCATCGCGGAACGGGCCATAATAGCAAGAAGCATATTTGGCGGAATAAGCCATGATTTGGGTGTTCACAAACCCATTGGCTTCCAGCGCCTCACGAATCGCGCCGATACGACCGTCCATCATGTCACTTGGCGCAATCACATCAACACCGGCCTCCGCTTGCGCCAGAGCTTGTTTCACCAGCACTTCGGTGGTGATGTCATTGAGCACGTAACCTTGCTCATCGATGATGCCATCCTGACCGTGCACGGTATACGGGTCTAATGCCACATCGGTGATGATGCCAAGCTCGGGGTGACGCGCTTTCAGCGCCCGTACCGTTTCTTGTACCAGCCCCTGTGGGTTATAGGCCTCTTCCGCCAGCAGGGATTTTTTCTCCTGCCCGATCACCGGAAACAGGGCAATCGCCGGGATCCCCAACGCCACCAGCTCCGCGGCCTCTTCCAGCAATAAATCCAGCGACAAACGCTCAATCCCCGGCATGGACGATACCGCTTCACGGCGGTTTTCCCCTTCCAGAACAAACACCGGATAAATCAGATCGTCCACGCTCAGACGATGCTCGGCCACCAGACGGCGGCTAAAATCTTGATAGCGCACCCGGCGCAGACGACGACCCGGGAATGAACCGGGAATATTGATACTCATGCTCTTTCTCCTTTCCTGTACACTCACGCCGTTAGCGGCAGCCGGAACAAGGTGGCTGCATTGCGGGTGGTTTGCCGGGCTAATGCGTGCGGACATTCGCCGCGTAACGCTGCCACGGTGGATACAATATGCGGCAGTATGCCAGGTTCGTTGCGGCGGGATTTCGGCTTAGGTTGCAGATCCCGCGGCAGTAAATAAGGGGCATCGGTTTCCAGCAGCAGACGCTCGGCAGGAATGCGTTGTACCTGTTGGCGTAACAGCTCGCCACGGCGCTCATCGCACAGCCAACCGGTCACACCGATGGATAAACCCAATTCCAGTGCGCTATCTAAGTCTTGGTCACTGCCGGTAAAACAGTGCAAGACTCCACCACACAGCTGCGCACGATGCTCACGCAGCAGGGCAAAAAACGGCTCAAACGCATCGCGGCAGTGCAAAAACAAAGGCAGTTGCACCTCGGCAGCCAAGGCCAATTGCGCCGCAAAGGCGGCCAGTTGCTGCGGCCGTGGCGAGAAGTCGCGATTAAAGTCCAACCCACACTCCCCGACCGCAACCACTGCGTCGTGCTGATATAAGGCGCGTAAGCGCTGCGCGCTCTGGGCATCCCAGGTTTTAGCATCATGCGGATGCACGCCTGCGGTACACCACATGCGTTCGGGCGCCAGCGCTGTCATCGCTAGCGCTTGCTCGCTCTCCGCCAGTGAGGTACCGGTCACTAACAGCCCCTGTAACCCCGCTTGCCAGCTGCGCGTCAGCACGGCTTCGCGATCGCTAGCAAACTGACTGCTGGTTAAATTAACGCCGATATCAAACATTGCTTATCCTGCCCCAGCCATTGATGGCTGATGTCGTGTTCGCCCCATTGAAAGCAATAACGGTCAATACGATAACAATCAATACGGTAAAAATGCCCGGTTGTAAAAAGGCCGTCGTGATGACGGCCTCATAGGGTTGCGCTGGCAGCGCGGATGTTTTCAACGCGCGACTCGCCTCAATGGGAGGCATTAGCCTCTTCATCATCCGCCTCGCCTTCGGCGTCACGGCGCACGTAAAAACGTGAGCAGAACACCCCAAGTTCAAACAGCAAACACATCGGGATCGCCAGCAAGGTCTGGGAAAACACATCCGGCGGCGTCAGTAGCATCGCGACCACAAACACGCCCACGATGATGTATGGCCGCTTCTTGCGCAGCTCATCGGCGGTGGTCACGCCGCTCCAACACAACAGGACAATGGCGACCGGAATTTCAAACGCCAAGCCAAAGGCTAAAAATAGCCCCATCACAAAATCGAGATAGCTGTTGATGTCGGTGGCGATAGTCACCCCTTCCGGCGCCGTTTTGGTAAAGAAACCAAAAATCAGCGGGAAAACCACGTAATAGGCAAACACCATGCCCAGATAAAACAGCGCTGAGCTGGAAACCAGCAACGGCAGGATCAAGCGCCGCTCATGGCGATACAAGGCCGGCGCAATAAAGCCCCATACCTGATACAGCACCAAAGGCGCGGCCAGAAAGACCGAGACCAATAAGGTCAGTTTGATCGGGGCGATAAACGGTGAAGCCACTTCGGTGGCAATCATGCTGGCGCCATGCGGCATCCGCTCCACCAAAGGGGCGGACACCCACGCGTAGATATCGTTAGAGAACCACACCAGACAGAGGAAAATCACCAGAATACTGATGATGGCGCGCAGCAAACGGGTTCGCAACTCAATCAGGTGTGAGATTAAAGGCTGGGTATCTTCCACCGTCATGCCGGATCCCTCTTGTTATCACTCTGCAATGCAGGCTGAGCGGACGTAGGCTTCGCTACCGCAGGCTCAACCGCTACCGGCTCAGCGGAGGTCAACGGTTCATGCAAACCGGTCACCAGCAGCGGATGGTCACCCTCGTCTTCTTCCTGCTCGGCCAATTCCGCGGCATTCGGTTGCAACGCGGCGCTCGCCGTTGACGCAGGGCTATCCGAAGTGGCCGTAGTCACATCGGCAGCCGCCGACGCCGTGGCGTCACTGGCCGTGGCTAGCTCTGGCGAGGCCGCGCTTTGGCTGTTGGCATACGGGCGCTGCACTGAGGCCGCCGCTTCTTTGAGCTCGCGCAGTGACGCATCGACCTCGGGAGCCAGATCCTTGAGGTTCATCTGCTCGGCTTTTTTCAGGTTCTCCTGCATCTCTTGCAGTTTGAGCTCCTGATTCAGTTCGTTCTGTACTGATGCCGCCATGGCGCGGAAGGTACGTACCCAGCGCGCCACGGTGCGAACCGCGACCGGCAAGCGCTCAGGGCCGAGCACCACCAGACCGATCACCGCAATCAGTACCAGCTCCCAGAAACCGATATCAAACACGGCTTACACCTGCTCTTTGTTATTCTGGTTGCTCTGGCTCTTGTCGGCTGGCTCAGCGCTCTGGCGCTGATCGGCGATTTTCGGGTTAAAGTCAGCATCGGCCGCGTTATCAGACTGTGCTGGCTGTTGTGGTTTAGTCGGTTGCTCATCGGGATTGAGGGCTTTTTTGAAATCGCGCACTGCACCGCCCAGATCTCCGCCGATATTGCGCAGTTTCTTGGTGCCGAACAACAGCACTACGATCACCGCAATAATGAGTAATTGCCAAATACTGATCCCACCCATTTCTCTATACCTCGTCGTTAACGGTATACCGCAGTTACGGTATGTTCACACAATTCAATATGACGTCATGTCATCCGAAAATCAGGACTGACGCAGCCAGCCGGCAACCCAGCATGCCACGCCGCCCAGTAACAAACCGGCCGGCCACCAAGCTATCTGATTGACCTCAACGATCACCGCAGATAACACCAAGGTCGCACCGACGGTCAGCAAATAGCGCGACTGCGATCCGCGCTGATTGCGCTTATCCAGTTGCTGACTGAGTAGCATGATTTGCTGGCTCAGTTGCCGCTGCTGACGCAGCGAATCGTAAACTAACTCTGGCAATTCCGGCAGTTTTTCTGCCCAGAACGGTGCCTTTTCCTTACAGGCTTTCACTAACGCCTGTAGCCCGACCTGCTCACGCATCCAGCTTTCCAAAAACGGCTTCGCGGTGCTCCACAAATCCAGCTGCGGGTACAATTGTCGCCCAAGGCCTTCCACATATAACAGGGTTTTTTGTAACAAGACCAGCTGCGGTTGTACTTCCATATTAAAACGGCGCGCGGTGTTAAACAGATTGAGCAGAACATGACCGAAGGAGATTTGATCCAACGGCTTTTCAAAAATCGGCTCACACACCGTGCGGATCGCAAACTCGAACTCTTCAACATTGGTATCTGGCGGCACCCAGCCGGAATCCACATGCAGCTCGGCCACTTTGCGATAATCGCGATTAAAAAAGGCGATAAAGTTACCGGCCAAATAGCGTTTATCTTCGCGATTCAATGACCCGACAATGCCGCAATCAATGCCGATATATTGCGGGTTTTCCGGATGCTCACGGCTGACAAAAATGTTGCCGGGGTGCATGTCAGCATGGAAAAAGCTGTCACGAAACACTTGGGTGAAAAAGACCTGCACGCCCCGCTCAGCCAACAGTTTCATGTCGGTGCCGTTGGCGTTGAGCGCCGCCACATCGGACACCGGTATGCCGTAGATGCGCTCCATCACCAGCAGATTTTCACGGCAATAATCGGTGTACATCTCAGGGACATACAGCATCGGACTGCCGGTAAAATTGCGCCGCAGTTGGATGGCGTTCGCCGCCTCGCGCATCAGATTCAGTTCATCGAGCAGGGTCTTTTCATACTCGCGCACCACTTCCACCGGACGCAATCGGCGACCATCGGGCAGCAAGCGTGGCAAGGTACGTGCTAAACGGTACATTAAGCGCACATCGGCGCGGATCACCGGCAGAATATCCGGCCGGATCACTTTGAGTACCACTTCCTGCCCGTTCTCTTTCAACCGCGCGGTATGCACCTGCGCAATTGAGGCCGAGGCGAGAGCTTGCGGGTTAAAATCATCAAACAGGGTTTCCAGCGGTACGCCCAGCGCCGCTTCAATTTGGCTGCGCGCCAGCTCGCCGTCAAACGGGGCGACTTGATCTTGCAATAAGGCCAGTTGATCGGCGATGTGCGGCGGAAACAGATCGCGCCGAGTTGAGAGCATCTGACCGAATTTGATCCACACCGGCCCTAACTCTTGCAGCGCCAAACGTAGGCGCATGCCAAGCGGCTTTTCCGCGTGCTGCGGACGGATCCAGAAAATCGCGCGACGAGCAACGCGCAGCGGCAAGGTCAGCCGGATTGGCGGCAACAGCTCATCCAATCCATAGCTGAGAAAAACTTGAGTGATGCGGTACAGGCGGCGCAATTCAGCAGGCGTCATGCCGAAGTCTCCAGACGCTGCAAGCGGCGCTCTAAACGCGTCAGCTGCGTCGCTAACTCTTCCACCTGATCGGCAAAGTAGGCCACTTCCAAGGCTCCCGGTGCCAAGCACCACTCCTCGGTCACCACCTCACCGAGATAAGCCAGATTGCGAGCATGCTGACGCTGCACGCCTGCCACGGTGCCTTGTACCAAACGGCTGACACCGTGCGCCACCAGATCGCCGGTATAAGGCGCCAGCAACTCGGCCGGATCCCAGCCGAGCGCTTCCATCAGTGCCACAAAATGCTGCAGCACCTGAATATCGCCCTGCACATCCAGCGCTTGTTCGCGGATCAAGCGGGTGACCTGTGAGCGGTCACGCAGCTCAGGCAACACCAGTACGCCGGTGCGGACACGGCAATCCGCCTCATCTTCCCAAGCCGCCAGCACATCAATCCGATTCGAAAACACAAACACCAGCGGTGCCGGTAATTCCCGTAACTGCAACGCCAAGACTTTGCCGCGCAGTCGGGGCAGTTTGTTTTTCGCTTCGGCATTTTTTGCCAGCAAGGCATTCAGTGCGGTTTCCAGAACACCGGTAACCAAAGGGAGCAGAGGCATCATCATCCTTATTGTTGAGCAAGCCGTTAAAACTTATACCCGCGGTGCAAAGCCACGATGCCGCCAGTCAGGTTGTAGTAACTCACCTGTTCAAAACCGACCTCTTCCATCATGCCTTTAAGCACGTCCTGTGCCGGGTGCATGCGAATGGACTCGGCCAGATAGCGGTAACTTTCGCTGTCGTTAGCCACCACTTCGCCGATTTTCGGCAAAATGCGGAAGGAATAGGTATCGTACACCTTGCCCAACAGCTCGATCGTCGGCTTGGAAAACTCCAGCACCAACAGACGACCACCCGGTTTTAATACCCGGAACATCGATTTTAAGGCTTTTTCTTTCTCGGTGACGTTACGCAGGCCAAACCCGATGGTAATACAATCAAAATAATTATCAGGGAACGGCAAAGCTTCCGCGTTCGCTTGTACGTAACTGACATTGCCAACCACGCCCAGATCGCGCAATTTGGCACGACCCACCTTAAGCATGGAATCATTAATATCGGCCAGCACCACTTCACCGCTATCGCCCACTAAACGAGAGAATTTAGCGGTCAAATCGCCGGTGCCTCCGGCCAGATCCAGTACCCGCTGTCCACGGCGCACCCCACTGCAATCGATGGTAAAGCGCTTCCACAAACGGTGAATACCGAATGACATCAAGTCATTCATCAAATCGTATTTGCCGGCGACGGAATGAAAAACCTCAGCCACCATCCCGGCTTTCTCGTCCTTGGCTACGGTGCGAAAACCAAAGTGAGTGGTTTCCTGCAACTGATCAACCATGTCTACTGCTGCCTTTGCCTGAATGAAATATGTGCATGCCAGTGTACCGCAAGGCGTTGGCCGTCACCAACAAGGAAAGAGAAACAAACGTCCGATTAATCCGGCAATTTATCCCGCCAGTGGATTGCACTAGCCTACGGCGATTTAACCAGACGCCTTGTCAGCGCATTAATTAAATGCCACAGCGTGACGCTGAATTAAATAGCCCGAAAGGTGTAAAAATCTCCGTCACATCCCATAACGGGAAAATAAAGCGCGATGGCGATTGCGCCGAGCCATAGCCTGCGCAACAGGGTTGATAATCAATAAGAAACCCATCGCCCAGACACAATAACGAGAGAACAATACGAAGAAACAATATGAGGGAACAATAAACACGGCATTACAGAGAACGGCCACGCACGATTAAAGCCAAAGGCAGGTCGCGCGAAAAGAAAAGGGGCAATACACATCGGCCGACAATAAATGCCAACAGCCTGTGCTAATTATGGCGATCACGGTTGCTGATGCTCACGGCGAGCACACGCATTAAGCAAAATAACTGCGGCGGCCGCCCAACAGGGAGGTCGATTGATGATTGGCTATCACGCCAAGCATTACTGGCCTGAGGCGGCAGCACCGAGGTCAGCTGCCGCGCTATTCGCGCCGAACGCGAAGGGGATCAGGACTCCAACAAATCCTGTGGATTAATACCTTCGGCGGCCATCGCGCGCAGGATCTGCTGCTTACGCTCTTCACGCTTTTCTTCAATCACCGCACTGACCTGATGCACCAGATCGCGCAGCTCTTTAATATCCACGTGACGCGCAGCAGAGCGGATCCGCTCAGGGCTTTGATGACACAGTTCTTTTAACACGCGACCAAACATGACTTTCTCTGGAGAGTCCTCCAGTTGATTCATAATTTTGGCCATTTCAAATGTAGTGAACGACGACATAGTTCTTCTTCTATAAATAATAAAATTAGATATACACCGGCAGGACAAATTACGCCGGAGAATTTATTACCATCATAAATGGCTAAGAGCGTATCCCAGTAGGCATAATGGCATGGCCCATTTCGTGACCCATTTTTAGTATAGGCAAGGTGCAAAAACTCGTGCGTAGCGTACAGTGCGTACGTAACGTACGTGAAGATTTCGAACAAGTGCCCAAGGCTCACCGAACAGCGAAATAGCCCTAATGGGATAGGCTCTGTGTATCCCGCAGGACAGGGACACTGAATAAGGCCAACTGATATTTAAGCATACGCATTTTGACGAAAAAAAGCCTGCTTGAATAGCAGGCAAAGCCTCGTTGTCGTCAGTTTTTTTATTTATTTTATTCAGTAATCATTTCATATTGTTGTTTTGCGCCTTTTTGCACACACCACAGCCATAATGGCACCGCCGGTAACAACACACTGACCGCTACCGCCAAGCGCGGCTCTAACGCCCATTGTTGGATTAATGCCGCCAATAAAGCCGCACCACTCATTTGCAAACAGCCCAATAATGCCGATGCGGTACCGGCACAGCCGGCAAATGGCATCAGCGCCAACGCCGACGCCGACCCCAACATCACGGCAAAGCCGCTGCACAATACGGTCATCGGTAACATATAGGCGGCAGCCGACAGTGGCCACCACAGCCACGAGCCAATCAAGAATAACCCGCTCAGTGCAAACACGCTCAAACCCGTAATCACGGTACGCACTTCGCCTAAGCGGCGCACGATGCGTGGCGCGGCAAAGAAGGCCACGATATTGATCAGCGCATTGGCGCCAAACCAAGCACTAAACTCCAGCTCCGACACGCCCAGTTGCCCCACCAGCACCATCGGCGCATAAGTGACGTAGCATAAAATACCGGTCATCCCCGCCATGCAGACCAAGGCATAGCGGATAAACGTAGGGGAGCGCAAAATAGGCTGATAGCGTGACCAGCGATACAGCGCCCCGCTAGATACCGCGCTAGCCGGACGGGTTTCAGCAAACAAGCCCCATACCGCCACCAGCACCAACAGAGCAAACAGCAACATAAAGGCAAAACAGGCACGCCAACCGAACTGCACCGTCAGCAAGCCACCCAACGTCGGGGCCAATGCCGGAATGATGCACAGCGCGCCATTGAGGTACGAGTACATACGCGCACATTCGCGCGCAGCAAAGCTGTCACGCACGGCGGCGAAAGCCACAATGGAGGTCGAACAGGCGCCGATACCTTGTCCAATACGCGATAACAGTAAGCCCGTAAAGTCGTGGGTCAGCATGCCCGCCAGCGCACTGACGGCATATAAACTGATCCCCGCCAGTGCCACCGGACGACGACCAAAGTGATCGGTCAACGGACCAATAATGATTTGCCCAACCCCTAAGCTAAATAAAAATAAACCTAAGGTGGCTTGGATTTGCTCTTGGTTAACGGCAAAGTCTTGCTGCATCAGCGGTAACGCCGGCAGATAAATATCGATCGCCAGTGGGCTGAACATCACCAAAGCCACCAGCAAACCAATCAGTTGACGCGTTTTCATTCAGTTATCCTATTATTTTTGCCGTACCCTACCGGAAAGCGGATATGATGTGAAATGGCTTATTTTCCCGACCATTTTTCCTCTGAGGAATATCTGTGAATCTGGATCGTCTCGCCCGCATGGATTTGAATTTGTTGGTCTGTCTGCATGTGCTGCTGGAAGAGTGCAGCGTATCGCGCGCCGCCCAACGTCTGCATCTGTCACAGTCAGCGGTCAGCAAATCGCTGGCACGACTGCGTCAATTACTGGATGACCCTCTGTTTTTTCGTACCGCGCACGGTCTAACCCCCAGCGCCCATGCCGAACAGTTGGCGGCGCCGCTGCGCACCTTATTGCATGAGTTACATTTACTGACTCGCCCTCCGCACTTTGACCCGCAGTGCAGCGATCGCCACTTTAATCTGGTGATGCTGGAAAGCGCCTACCAAACGCTGCTACCGAGCTTTATCAATGCACTGCTGCAAACGGCGCCACACTTACAACTGCATGCCCACCTATGGGATGCCCAATCGCTGCAAGGCTTGGCCGATGGTCAGTTTGATTTAGCGCTCACCATTCGCGAGCTGTACCCCAGCACCGATCAGCAGCTCACCCAGCTGCCGCCCGGCATTGCCTTTCAAACGCTATTTACCGATGAGCATGTGTGCCTGCTGCGCGCTGGGCATCCGGCGCTGCGCAAACCGTGGGATCTGGAGCAGTACTTGGCGCTGCGCCATGTGCAGGCGCGCTGTGAAGGTCGCGAGTGGTGGTCGCTGGATTATTTGCTGGCGCAAGCCGGACGGCGGCGCAGCACACCGGTCAGCATGCCGGATTTTTTCGGCGCGATCGCCATCTGCTGTCACACCGATCTGGTGTTCACCGCGCCGCGCTGCTTTGCCGATCATGTCTGTCGCCACTACCCGTTAGTGCAGCGGCCACTGCCGCTCAATCCTTCGCCGGTGGCCTACCAGATGCTGTGGCATGAGCGGCACGAACAGGATGCAGGCCATCGCTGGCTGCGTGATTTTCTCTCGCGCCACCTAACCCGACCGCCTGAACTCGCACTGTAAATTCCAGCACAGTCATATTTGCGCGGAGAATGGGCGCTGCAAAGAATATCAAAAGCTGGAAGTGAAAAAGCGGCGATGGCGAGTGCCATCACCACAAGTGAGTAGTGAGTATAGCTACCGCTACCGAAACGGTCCTTAGCGAAATGCCGGCTCCCAATCTTTCCACACCGGCTGAAAGCCGCGCGCTCGGATCGCCGCGGCAACTTGGGCCGTCGAGCGCGTATCATCGATACGAAACTGCTCCAAACGCGCATCTTGCTCAGCGTAGCCGCCCGGTTGAGTGGAGGACTCCGCGCTCATGCTGGTAATGCCCAAAGGCAGTACCTGATCGCGAAATACCGCCGATTCGCGGGTCGACAAACTGAGCTCCGCCTGTGGGCTGGCAATGCGGCAGGCACAAATCAGCTGCACCAGCTCACGCTCGCTCATCCCTGAAAACAGCTCGCGATTACTGCTACACGGTCGCAGGCGTGGGAAAGAAATTGAGTAACGACTGCGCCAGTAGGTTTGCTCCAGCAAGCGCACATGTTGCAGCGTAAACCACGAATCGGTGCGCCAATCGGCTAACCCGAGCAGCGCCCCCACGCCGATTTTGCTAACCCCTGCCTGACCTAAGCGATCCGGCGTCTCCAATCGCCAGTCAAAGTCCTGCTTTTTACCGCGCAAATGATGGCGAGCGTACACCGCGCGCTGATAGGTCTCTTGGTACACCAGCACCGCATGCAACCCCTCGTCGACCAGCATCTGGTATTCCGCCGTGGTCAGCGGCTGTACCTCCAACGACAACTGGGCAAATTGCGGACGCAGTAACTGCAGCGCCTGACGAAAATAGGCCCCGCCAACTTTGGTTTCTGCCTCCCCCGAAACCAGCAGTAAATGCTGATAACCCCGCGAGCGGATCGCCGCGCCCTCACGCACAATCTGCTCGGCTGACAACGCTAGCCGGCGGATCGGCTGATTGACCGAAAAGCCGCAGTACGAGCACTCATTGCTGCACAAGTTGGACAGATACAACGGAATGTACATCTGAATTGCTTGGCCAAAACGCTGACGAGTCAACGCATACGCACGTTGGGCCATCGGCTCCAGATAATCAGCCGCCGCCGGTGACAACAATGCCTGAATATCGCCCTGATCCAGCTGCGGTTTAGCCAACGCCCGCTCAACATCCACCGCCGTTTTGCTGTATAGCGATAAGCGGATCGCTTCCCAATCCCATTGCCGCAGCCGGTCAGCCACCGGCGCATTTGACGATTCTGCGCTGCTCATAGCCAAAACCCCGTCAGTGGACTGCTGGCCTGTGCCTGCGTCGAGCTACCGGCCAAACCCGCCAGATAGGCTTGTCGTCCAGCCTGCACCGCCAAACGAAACGCACTGGCCATCGCAACCGGATC
>NZ_JRKB01000085.1:0-2269 GCF_000800945.1 Plesiomonas sp. ZOR0011 | reverse complement strand
GTCGGTGAGAGAGGATTCGAACCTCCGACCCACTGGTCCCAAACCAGTTGCGCTACCGGACTGCGCTACTCACCGACTCTCGCCACGCATCAATAATCGAATACCTGACTTGATAGGGACGGGATTATACTGAGATGCGGTGGCGAGTCAAAATGTTTTCGCCCCGAAAGCGACTAAATGCTTAAAACTCCAGCAAGAATATGATTTTTTGTGCAGTCTGGTTTTAAACTATGAAGTCTGCTGACTCTTTTGCCTGTTTCTGACACAATACGGCTTCCTTAAATGTGTGGGAGATCGCAGGTCTGATGGCTGGTATGATTATTGATGGGAAAACGATTGCGCAACAAGTCAGAGCGACAGTTGCCCAACAAGTACAACAGCGGATTGCACAAGGTAAACGTGCCCCCGGATTGGCAGTAGTTCTGGTCGGTCAGGACCCCGCCTCCCAAATCTACGTCGGCTCTAAACGCAAGGCCTGCGAAGAAGTTGGTTTTGTGTCTCGCTCCTACGATTTACCGGCTGACACCACCGAAAGCCAACTGCTGACCTTGATTGACGAGCTGAACGCCGCACCTGATATCGACGGCATCTTAGTGCAGCTGCCCCTGCCTGAAAGCATCGATACCACCAAAGTCATCGAGCGTATCCATCCCAACAAAGATGTGGACGGCTTCCACCCGTACACCATCGGCCGTCTGTGCCAGCGCATTCCGACGCTGCGCCCTTGCACCCCTGGCGGTATCATGACCTTGATTGAAAAAACCGGTATCGACACCTACGGCATGGAAGCAGTGGTTGTTGGCGCATCGAATATTGTCGGTCGCCCAATGTCACTGGAGCTGCTGCTGGCCGGTTGCACCGTCACCACCACTCACCGCTTTACCCGCGATCTGGAAAGCCACGTGCGTCGTGCCGATCTGTTAGTCGTGGCGGTAGGTAAACCACACTTTATTCCGGGTGATTGGATCAAGCCGGGCGCAGTCGTGATTGATGTAGGCATCAACCGCCAGCCAGATGGCAAAGTGGTGGGTGATATCGATTTTGCCACTGCCAAAGAGCGCGCCGCATGGATCACCCCAGTACCGGGTGGTGTCGGTCCAATGACGGTGGCGACGTTGATGCAAAATACCCTGCTGGCCTGCGAGAAATACCACGACCAGTAACAGCATTACACTGGCACGCAAAAAAATCGGTCATAATTAACATTTCGTGCGGGTTAATTTGCATTAACCCGCGCTTTGCGGCATCAAGAAGCCCTTGCAACCGCTGACGGATGTTTTATGTCTGAACCACGTAAATTTCGCCACCGCCTGTACCGCTTTTTATTCGATGCTTCGCGCCCTTCTGGCCGCGCCATTGAAATACTGTTGTTCTTTGCTGTGCTATTCAGTGTCGCCGTACTGATTATCGGCTCCACACTGGAGGCCGGCTCGCCGTGGTACCGCCCTTTTATCTTTTGTGAGATTGTCTTCAGTATCCTGTTTAGTCTGGAGTATTTACTGCGTCTGTACTGCTCGCCTAAGCCGCTGCGCTATGCCAAAAGCTTTTATGGGCTGGTCGATCTCATCTCTATCCTACCGGTCTATCTGTCGCTGTTCTTACCGGGCGCACAGTACACCCTGATGCTGCGGGTGCTGCGTATTTTCCGCTTGTTCCGCATTCTCAAACTGGTGCGCTACATGTCGGAGGCCAATCTGCTGTGGCGCTGCTTGATCCAAACGCACCGTAAAGTGATGGTGTTCTTTGGTGCGGTCGGCCTGATGGTGTGCCTGTTCGGTAGCTTGATGTTTGTGGTCGAAGGGCCGACTAACGGCTTTACCAGTATTCCGATGGGGATTTACTGGGCTATCGTGACCCTGACTACCGTGGGTTATGGCGATCTGGTGCCCCACACCCCAGCGGGGCGAGTGATAGCCTCACTGGTTATCTTAATTGGTTACTCGATCATTGCGGTTCCTACCGGCATCTTGACCGCGCAGCTAACCGAAGAGCTGCAAAAGAACAAAGACCGGATCCGCTGCAACAGCTGTCATCGCACCGGCCATGATGCCGACGCGCTGCACTGTAAATTCTGTGGAGACAAACTGCCGCACGGCCATCATCATTTAGCGCATGAGGCCGCGGAAACCGAACTCGCCGAACAGAACACGCCGCGCTCGGTATAAATGTCATTATCCCGTTGTGTATTACGCGCATAAAAAAAACCGCCTTACGGCGGTTTTTTTTATTTTCTTATGCAGACAACGCATCAGTTACGATTAAGCACGAC
>NZ_JRKB01000084.1:0-290 GCF_000800945.1 Plesiomonas sp. ZOR0011 | reverse complement strand
GGTGAGTAGCGCAGTCCGGTAGCGCAACTGGTTTGGGACCAGTGGGTCGGAGGTTCGAATCCTCTCTCACCGACCACTATTCAATAGTGAGTGCACCCTTAGCTCAGTTGGATAGAGCAACGGCCTTCTAAGCCGTGGGTCACAGGTTCGAATCCTGTAGGGTGCGCCATTTTACCGCGCCAGTGGTAAAGGTAGTACCAAAAAACACCTTCAGTGGTGGCTGTAGCTCAGTTGGTAGAGTCCTGGATTGTGATTCCAGTTGTCGTGGGTTCGAGCCCCATCAGCCACCC
>NZ_JRKB01000083.1:0-8560 GCF_000800945.1 Plesiomonas sp. ZOR0011 | reverse complement strand
TTCTTACATTTTCCCCTAATTTTTATTTTCCGACGGTATGCCGTCTTTTTTTGGGTATTGGTGTAAACCAATCAAAGGAGAACTTCGTGTCCAACTGCAATCTGGCCAATCCGGCTCCTCTCGGTCTGATGGGTTTCGGTATGACCACCGTGCTGCTGAACATTCACAACGCCGGTTTCTTCCCTGTCAGCGCCATGATCATGACCATGGGTATTTTCTACGGCGGCTTAGCGCAGGTTATCGTCGGGATTATGTGCTTTAAGAAAGGGGATACCTTCGGAACAACCGCATTTACCTCTTACGGTCTGTTCTGGCTGACGCTGGTATTCCTGTGGCTGCTGCCAGCGATGGGTCTGACCACACCAACTGAACACGCGTTCATGGGTCTGTACCTTGGCATGTGGGGTATCTTCACCCTGTTCATGTTCTTCGGTAGCCTGAAATACTGCCGCGCGAAGCAATTCGTCTTTGCCAGCCTGACCGTGCTGTTCTTCCTGCTGGCGGCGCGTGACCTGACCGGTAGCGAACTGATCGGTACCATTGCTGGCTTCGAAGGCATCATCTGTGGCTTCAGCGCAATCTACTTTGCAATGGCTCAAGTGCTGAACGAAACCTATGGCCGTACCGTACTGCCTGTAGGTGAGCTGAAAAAAGCCCAGCCAGCGGCGCAGCTGCAAACCGCATAATTAGCGCCTCTACACGTTATCCATAAAAAAGAGCACCTTGCGGTGCTCTTTTTTTTATTCTCAGTCGGCAACGAAGATCAGCGATATTCCGCAGACTTGGGCACTGACTCACGCGCTAACATAAACTAGCGTGAGCCAGTAACGGCGATTAAGCCTGAGTATCGACACTGTTACCCTTCGATACCATCACCATCGCAGGACGGATCAGACGACCGTTCAGGGTATAGCCTTTTTGCAGCACCATCACGATGTGATTAGCTGGATGCTCGGCGGATTCCACCATGCTCATCGCCTGATGCACATCAGGGTTGAATGGGCAGCCAACTTGGTCAACAGGCTCAACACCGAACTTGTTCATCGCGCTGTATAGTGATTTCAGGGTCAGCTCAACGCCTTCAATCATGGCGTGCAGATCGGTGTTTTGCTTGTCAGCCAGCTCAACGGCGCGCTCCAAGCTATCAATAACCGGCAGCAGCTCGTTAGCAAACTTCTCCAGTGCAAACTTGTGCGCCTTCTCGACATCTTGCTCAGCACGACGACGGATGTTGTCAACTTCAGCGCGCGCGCGCAAAACGCTATCACGCTCATTGCTTTTGGCTGTATCCAGCTCTTTTTCCAGCTCAGCGATACGGGCATCGCGCGGATCAGCACTCACTTCCAGCTCAGTTTCTTCAGCAGAAATCGCAGCTTGCTCGGCTTCAGTCTGTTCAGTTTGTGGATTAATCTCTTGTTGGCTCATGAATTTCTCCGCGATTTGGCATTCTCAACCTTAGTTAGCTTATTATGGGGACGAAAAGCGGTGATTCAAGGGTAAAATCCCGGCCAACGGCCGCCGGATTATCCGGCCGAGATCTCAGTTACAGCGAAAAGGCACAAAAATGAATTCAGGATTTACATGTATAGCTCTGGTTGGTCGTCCTCGCCATCAAGCTGGACTGGCAACTCATGAGACCCTATATCGCTGGCTGACGGCTCAAGGCTACCACGTTCTGTTAGAGCGCCAAGTCGCCCATGCCCTGCAAATCACCGATGCGAACACCGCCAGTTTGACCGAAATTGGCCAGCAGGCTGACCTCGCGGTGGTGATTGGGGGGGATGGCAATATGTTGGGTGCCGCACGCGTATTGGCTCGCTACGGCGTGGCGATGATTGGTGTCAACCGCGGCAACTTAGGATTTTTAACCGATCTCGACCCAGACAATGCGCAAACTCAGTTAAGCGAAGTGCTGGCCGGTGATTACCTCACCGAAGACCGCTTTTTACTGGAAGCGGAAGTGTTCAGTGGCGATCGCCCTAAACGCGCCAGCAGTGCCATCAACGAAGCGGTGCTGCACCCCGGTAAAGTCGCGCACATGATAGAGTTTGAGGTTTACATCGATAACCGCTTTGCGTTTTCCCAACGCTCCGATGGCCTGATTATCTCGACCCCAACCGGCTCGACAGCCTACTCACTGTCCGCTGGCGGCCCCATCCTGACCCCAAATCTGGATGCCATCACCTTGGTGCCGATGTTCCCGCATACCCTGTCCGCGCGCCCGTTGGTGATCGACAGCAACAGCCACATTCGACTGCGCTTTTCCCAAGGCACCACCAGCACGCTAGAAATCAGCTGCGACAGCCAAATTGCCCTGCCTATCCAGCAAGGTGATGAAGTGGTGATCCGCAAAAGCCCGCACCGCCTGCGCCTCATTCACCCTAAAGAGTACAACTACTTCAATATTCTTAGCAGCAAACTGGGATGGTCGAAAAAGCTGTTTTAAATCGTCACAACCCTGACCTCGCCTCTTAGAGTCCGAGCAACCAGCGGGAATCTTACCGTGCAGATCTTTACTGTATACAAAACCAGTATATACTGTCTTTGTATACAGTAATGGATATTTGCACAGAGGCTCTCCGATGCTGGCTCAATTAACCGTCAATAATTTTGCTATCGTGCGTGAACTGGCCATGGATTTCCATGCCGGAATGACCACCATTACCGGTGAAACCGGTGCCGGTAAATCCATCGCCATTGATGCGTTAGGATTATGTCTCGGAGAGCGTGCAGAAGCGGCAATGGTGCGCGCAGATGCCAAGCGCGCCGAAGTATCGGCCAGCTTTTTATTGCAAGGCAACCCTGCTGCCCGCCGCTGGTTGGAAGATAACCAATTGGATGAGGGCGATGACTGTATCCTACGCCGCGTGATCAGCGCTGATGGGCGCTCGAAAGCCTTTATTAACGGCACGCCAGTGCCCGCCTCACAGCTGCGCGACTTAGGCCAACACCTGATTCATATTCACGGTCAGCATGCCCACCAGCGTCTGCTCAAACCCGATTATCAGCTGCAATTACTGGATGCCTATGCTGGCCACCAAGGGCTGCTGGATGAAATGCGTCAGGCTTATCAAACCTGGCGCGAACAAAAAAATGCCCTCAAAGCCTTCGAGCAAAACCGCACCGAACGCGAAGCGCGTCTGCAATTGCTGCAATATCAAGTCAAAGAGCTGGATGAGTTCGCACTGCAAATCGGTGAGTTTCAGCAAATTGATGAGGAGTATAAGCGGCTGTCCAACAGCGGTGAGCTGCTGCAACTGAGCGGTGAATCCTTACAGATTTTATACGAAGCGGATGAAAACAGCATTTTGAGCCTGATGCGTTTAGCCGAGCAGCGCGTCAGTCAGTCTGCCGAGCTGGATCCGCAGCTGCAACCGCTGGTGCATATGCTGGAAGAAGCAACCATCCAACTGCAAGAAGTCAGCGATGAACTGCGCCACTATTTAGACCGCCTCGATCTAGACCCGCAGCGTCTGCAATATCTGGAGCAGCGCTTAGCCAAAGCGGTGCAGCTGGCACGTAAGCATCATATCCAACCCGATGAGCTGCCGGAACTGCATCAAAGCATCCGCGATGAGCTCGATGCTTTGCGCGAACAAGATCTCGATAGCGAGCAGCTAGAACTGCGTGAACAAGCCTGCCGCGAAGCAATGTTGCACAGCGCCGAGAAACTCAGCCAGAGCCGCCAACGCTATGCCGGTGAGTTGGCGAGCCTCATCACCCGTAGCATGCGCGAGCTGTCGATGGAAAACGGCAATTTCTTTATTGAACTCAACGCCAGCGAGCAGCGCCTGACGCCGCTTGGCTTTGATCACATTGAATTTACCGTCACCACCAACCCCGGCCAACCAGCACAAGCACTGGGCAAAGTGGCCTCGGGGGGCGAACTGTCACGGATTTCATTGGCAATTCAGGTGATCACTGCACGTAAAGTCGATACTCCTAGCCTGATTTTCGATGAGGTGGATGTGGGGATCAGCGGCCCAACCGCCGCGATTGTCGGCAAGCTGCTGCGTCAGCTCGGTGAGTCCACCCAAGTGTTGTGTGTCACCCACCTGCCGCAGGTCGCCGGTTGTGGCCATAATCACTATTTTGTCAGCAAGTTCACCGATGGCCAGATGACTGAAACGCGGATGACTTTACTTAGTAACGAAGCGCGCTTGAATGAACTGGCCCGCTTGCTTGGCGGCAGCCAAATCACAGAGAATACCCTCGCCAATGCGCGTGAACTGCTGGCAGCGTGATCCGGTCGCACAGATCACATATCTGTTTTTACTTTAGCGTCCGGGTTGATTATTATCACGGGTAACTCGTTTACAGGAATACTGACTCGCTATGCGCTGTAAAACACTGATTACTGCATGTCTGCTGACCATGCTCACCGCAGGTTGCTCCACGGTCGAAAAAGTGGTGTACCGCATTGATGTGGACCAGGGTAACTACCTGGAGCAAAAGGATGTCGCACAGCTGCGACAGGGAATGAACAAAGATCAGGTGCTGTATCTGCTCGGTACGCCACTGCTCAATGATCCATTTGGCAGCGATACGTGGTACTACGTGTTCCGCCAGCAAAAAGGCCACGATGCACCAACCCAGCAAACACTGGTTTTGAGCTTCGACAGCCAAGGTCTGCTGAGTCAGATTAAAAATCAAGACCAACTGCCCGCTAACCTCGAGCACAATAGCTAATTAGCAGCCGCGAACTCTTGATTACCACACTGGCGAGAAAAACCACGTCAGAAAAGAAAATAGAAAAAAACCGGTCCGAGTCATTGCTGACTTACTACGACCGGTTTTTCTTTGTCTTTTATCTGGCTTTTATTGTTGGTCGACTATTGTTTACCAACAGCCACGTGTTTATCGACAGCCACATCACGATGAGAAAACAAACTAGGCGTTTTTCTTCGCCCGCTCGGCACGCAGACGACGCATCTCTTTCGGATCAGCCAGTAAAGGACGATAAATCTCGATTCGGTCACCGTCATGTACACGATCGGAAAGCTTAACCATCCGGCTGTACACACCAACACGATTGACCCGCAAATCGATATCCGGGCACATCTGTAATATCCCCGAGCGCAGAATAATCTCTTCCACCGTGGCCGTATCCGGCACCGACAAACTTAATACGCGTTGTACATTCGGCAAGGCATACGCGACTTCCACATGAATCTCAGCCACCGTACACCTCCTTAGCGCGCGAGGTAAATGCATTAACCATATTACCGGCCAGCTCTTTAAAGATCCGGCCAAATGCCGCTTCTACAAGCACACTGGTAAATTCGAAGTCCAGATGCAGCTCCACTTTACACGCATCCTCACTGAGCGCAGTAAAATGCCAACCACCGCTGAGCTTACGAAACGGACCATCGACCAGATTCATCTGAATTTTCTGATTTTGCTGTAACGTATTTTTCGTCACAAAGGTCTTGCTGATCCCGGCCTTCGACACATCCACTGCCGCGGTCATCTCATCTGACGCCTGCGACAAAATCCGGCTGCCAACACACCCGGGCAAAAACGCTGGATACGCACTCACATCATTGACCAGTGTATACATCTGCTCAGCACTGAACGGAACCAGCGCCGAACGACTGATCTGGGGCATAGCAATACCTCACAACACAAAAAACGCCCCGATCATAGCATTCAATTTCACACTCCCAAAGTCAGAGATGGTTCATCACCGGTAAAAGACGGTAGAATAGCAACCATATTCAAAGCATCAGGCTCGGCCTGAGTTAAGGTGGTCTTATGACAAAGAAAAATGCCAATAAAAAAGCGGGGTCGTCGACCATTGCGTTAAACAAACGAGCCCGCCACGAATATTTTATCGAAAATGACATGGAAGCCGGTCTGTCACTGCAAGGCTGGGAAGTCAAATCACTGCGTGCGGGTAAAGCCAACATCAGTGAAAGCTACGTATTGCTAAAAGACGGGGAAGCCTTTTTATTTGGCTCGACCATCAACCCGTTGTCTGTCGCGTCCAGTCATGTCGTGTGTGATCCAACCCGCACCCGCAAATTACTGCTCAAGCAGCGCGAGCTGGATGTTCTGTATGGCAGCGTCAACCGCGATGGTTATACCTTGATGCCGCTGAGCCTGTACTGGAAAGGGCCATGGGTGAAGGTCAAAATCGGTCTGGCCAAAGGTAAAAAGCTGCATGATAAACGTGCGGATATCAAAGATCGCGAATGGCAAGTGGCCAAAGAGCGGATCATGAAGCACGCAGGGCGCTAATCCAGCACCTTTTTAGCATTATTTAATGCGATAAGTTGACGCATCACTAAAAGATTCTGGTATACTCAGAATTACAACTTGGGGCTGATTTTGGATTCGACGGGATTGGCGAAACCCAAGGTGCATGCCGAGGTGCGGTAGGCCTCGTTAACAAACCGCAAAAAATAGTCGCAAACGACGAAAACTACGCACTAGCAGCTTAATAACCTGCATAGAGCCCTCTCTCCCTAGCCTCCGCTCGTAGGACGGGGATCAAGAGAGGTCAAACCAAAACGAGATCGCGTGGAAGCCTTGCCCGGGGCGGAAGCGTTAAATCTAATCGGGATAGTCTATCAGTGGCGTGTCTGTTCGCAGCTGGTCGGCGAATGTAAAGACTAGACTAAGCATGTAGTACCGACGGCGTAGTAATTTCGGACGCGGGTTCAACTCCCGCCAGCTCCACCAATCGATTGGAAGGGCGATAACTCATTGAGTTATCGCCCTTTTTGCATCTATTCCCCTGCTGAATACCAATATCCAGCCCTCTCTAGTGCTCCAACAGCCACAGAGCAATGGACAGGCCGCGCACCTAAAGATTATCTTCCTTTATTAAGATCACAATATTTCGGCGAAAACTTACCAAAATCAGGCAAACAGGCGTAGCCTAAAAATCTCTTACGGACCGTTGTTTTTGATTAAATGCACCATCTGTATGGCTAAGGAGCCGTTACATGCTCAATCGCCTGAGCCATAAACTCACGCTGTGTATTGCGATTATCCTCATCCCATTTTCCTTACTGCTATGGCTGATGTACAGCGACTACATCCGACAGATCAACCACGATGCTGAGTACACCGCCCAAAAAACTACCGAGGCCGTCAATGGTCTATTAAGCTATGCTGAACAAGCTAATCAGACCATTTTAGCCAAGCCGCATGACTTGACCCAATGCGATAACATTGTGCTAGCGTTACGCAAACAAGTTGCCACTGTTCCCTATGTGCGCTCAGTCAATCTAGCGCAACACGGTGCAATTTACTGCTCATCGCTATATGGCACGGTACACGTTCAAGATGAATATACGCGCTACCATAATGGCAAACTGCTGCTACTTCCTGGCACCTTGGTCAAATCAAACTATCCTCTGATCGTTGTCCGTAACACGAAAGGAAATATCGCCGTCCTCAGCAGTATCGGCAGCATCTATTTTCAGAGTATTCTGCAACAGCAGGAAAGCCCTGAGCTATTGATAGCGCTTCGCATTGATGATCATTGGCTATCGAAAGACGGGAAGTTCAGTACTCAAAACCCATTCGCGCATGGGATCAATCACCGCACATATCTATCTTCTGCCTTCCCGTTTGCCATCGAGACCTCACTCAACTATCCCTCATTCTGGCAAGCCTTTTGGCACAATAACCACCCCTATATCTGGGGGTTATTCCTCCTTCTTTGCGCCTTCAGCGCCGGCATTGGTTATTTGTTGAATAAGCCTTATCCTTTTTCCACCGAACTAAAACGAGCTCTGCTGAATAACGAATTTATTCCATATGCACAAACCATCATTGATGCCAAAACTCGGCAAGTGATCGGTATTGAAGTCCTCATGCGCTGGAAGCATCCGCAACAAGGCTTGATCCGCCCAGATCTGTTTATACCGCAAGCTGAAGAATCAGATCTGATCATTCCGATGACCAGCGCGTTATTCAAGCAATCCGCCAGCATTCTCTCTCTCTATCAACAACAGCTACCCGCAGAGTTTCACATTGGCTTTAATATTACCGCTCGTCATTGCCAGCATCAGAGCCTTCTGGATGATGTACAGGCCTTCTTGCACACCATCCAAGGTACAGATATCAAATTAGTCCTAGAGCTCACTGAGCGCCAGGCTATCGAGCATACCGCCGATACAGCAGCACTTTTTGATGCTTTACAGGCATTAGGGGTGATCTTAGCCATTGATGATTTCGGTACCGGCCACTCGACACTCAATTATTTTCAATATCTGCATGTTGGCAGTCTCAAAATTGACCGCTCCTTTGTCAATCAAATTGGGGAAGGATCATTATCTGAGCATATCATCGAGAATATCGTCGATCTTGGGCACCGCTTATCTCTGGCCATGGTGGCAGAAGGCGTCGAAACAGAACAACAAGCGCAATATCTCACGGAACGAAACGTGACTTATCTACAAGGTTATCTCTTTAGTAAACCAGCACCACTTGAGCAGGTACTCGCATCACTTATTCACTCATAGGATTATCCAGGAATGCAGGAATGCAGGAATGCAGGAATGCAGGAATGCAGGAATGCAGGAATGCAGGAATGCAGGAATGCAGG
>NZ_JRKB01000008.1:0-2948 GCF_000800945.1 Plesiomonas sp. ZOR0011 | reverse complement strand
GGTTTGGCTCAGGGTTCGCCGGATTCATGTTGTCTCTTACTCTTCGCTGTCTGTAGTGCGGTAAATGAGCGTTATGGTAAATGCACTTAAATATTAGCTTTTAATGCAATTTGCATTGTATGCTAATATTGTTTGGTGAGGGATACCGTGATGTTTAATGTGATATTGCACGATGATGTGCCCGAAGAGATCGCCGCTTTACCGCCAGTAGTTCAAGCTAAGTTAATTCGCTTAATCGATAAGCTAAAAGCGAATGCCACGGCTCTTCGTGAACCGGATAGCAAGCCCTTAAGGGATGGGTTGTTTGAGATACGGACGATGGGAACTGATATTGCTCGTGGTCTGTATGTTTACCAAAAAGGACGAAATATTTATCTGTTACGGGTGTTTATCAAAAAAACGCAGAAAACCCCGTCAGGTGAAATATCGTTAGCATTTGAACGATTAGAGGAGATGCTCAATGGCTAAGAAAGGCATTGAATGGAGCGTTGTCAGAGCTAATCTGATGCTAGATCCTGAGGTGCAGGCGGCATATGAGTCCGAGCTGCGTAAGGAGAGATTGCAAGCCATGTTAGCGGAGTGGCGTAACAGCGCTGGCTTAACTCGTGCGCAAGTTGCGGAGCGGATGGGAGTTACGCCACCAACTGTATCTCGAATGGAGTCCAATATTATCAGAGCAAGTATTGATACTTTGGTGCGGTATGCGAGTGCTTGCGGAATAAAGCACCCACAGATTAATTTATAGTTTAATTATTATTTGGCTCGCCAGTTATTATATACAATCTTTTATTGTACTCCTCCATCTCAATGGAGGAGGATTTTATTTTCCAGTTGGTTTTTGTTTTCTCTAACCATAAATCTGCGCTGCATTCTCTTTGTTCTTGGGGGGCATGACTCTCAAGATTTATTTTTTTACCTTTTTTTATAAAAAAATCTCTAAAGTGGTTGTTTCTATAGCACCATAGAGTTGTGTTGTCTTTCGATAGCATGACTACACCTACAGGTTTTTCATGCAGAGAAACTATCCTACAAGCTGTGGCTGTAATTGATGTGCCATATCTCTTTGATAGCTCAATTACTAGATTCATATCTATTTTGTTAGAGAGCTTAGGTGCCATATCTTCAGACGGCATGAGCAAGCATGCCGCAAACTCATTGGCTTCTTTTTCTTGTTTTTTCCCTTCCGAAGTCTGAGCTATAACCCCTGCATTTTCTATAGATGATGGCTTAGTGCTGTTGCTTGAATTGAAGTGTAGGTGATAGTGCCCAAGTTCGTGCGCAATTGTAAATTGCTTTCGACCTTCTTCTTTTATGTTTGAGTTGAATATGATCGCGTTTATACCGTATTTGTGGAAAAGCGCGCCAGTAAATTCCGCTTGTTTAAAATCGTTAGATGTTACTTTAATCCCTAGGCTTTTGGCTATTTCAATGCAATCGACAGGGAATATGTCATTTGCATTTTTTTTCTCTTTCCATGTAGTAAAAAGCTTTTCCGCCATTAGCCTAGGGATTGACATAGCCGTCCTTATTTTAGGGCTTTCAGAATGTTCATTAATTGGTCTTTTGTTTCTTCTGATAGTGACTTGTACTCTCTAAAGAATACGGTATCTTTATCGTTTTCTTTTTCACTATCCATTAATGAATCTATTGTAACATTTAACGCTTTTGCTAGCTTTCCGACAAGCTCGGCTGACGGTTTTATTTCTGGTTTTTTTTCTAATTCCCAGATGTAGCTTTTTGTGGATCCGACCATTGTAGCTAGCTGCTCTAAAGAAAACCCTTGTTGCGTTCTTAGTTCTCTAATCCGATCTCCAAGCATGTGGTCTCTCCTGGTCATTGGTGGTTGATTGGTTTGTTGGGTTTTTTCAGTATGATCCAAAAGTATCGCCACAGCAATACGGTTGTATTGCTGTGGCGATACTTTTAGTAGATCTATAGCTTGACGATGTTCGCAAAAGGAAGTATTCTAGGTGTTATAGATACAAGAAGGGCTTTGCGTAGATTCTGTGTGAATAAGCAGCTTGGAAGGTAGCTAGAAGAATGTGTGTTGAGGTTGCTCACTAAATTGGCGTTTAGTGAGCATAAAACAAGACCGCATTCATGTTCGATGTGGCGAAGTCATTCGTCTGCCATATCGAGCTAGTGAGAATGTATTTCGGCTGTTTTGATTGGGGAATCGAATTCTAGCTGCTTTGCCCTCACTAGCCAAGAACTGAATGGCTTTTTTGAGGGTTATGACAATGACTAAACCTGCACCTAAAGGGTTTCGATGGGTATTTTGTCGTTATCGTCGAGTAAAGAACTCGACGAAAATGCTGGATGCTCATGCGTATGGCTATGAGGCGTGGACTTTTCTAGTTCGTTCCGGTAAGTGACTGATGTATAAGGCTGCACTTTATGTGTGGCCTTTTTTCGTTTTTGCTTAGGGGGCTATATGTTGCTTGGTCTTTTTGCAGTGATTGCTGGTGTATTATTGATGTTGGAGCGTTATGGAATTATTCCCGCGGATGTGCAGTGGGGCGCACCAATGTTTATTATTTTTTTTGGTATAGGCTCTATCTACTCCGCTGTTAAAGGGCGGTCATTAAATGGTGGGGATAGTAAAGTTGAACCGTAACTCGATCTTGAGATCCTCTCCTTCAGAGAGTAGTCTCTTGTCTTGAAACGAAAAAACCGCCTTGCAGGGCGGTTTTTCGAAGGTTCAAAAAGTTGCAGCTCTTTGAACCGAGGTAACTGGCTTACGTGGAGCGCAGTCACCATAAACTGTCCTTTCAGTTTAGCTCTAACGGGCTTTGAACATCAAGAAATCCTTTAGCACTCCACGAATTCAGTTACCAATGGCTACCGCCAATGGCGATTTGTCGTGCCTGTACGGGTTGGACTCAAGAGTTTGTTACCGTACATGGCGTGGTAGTCGGGCTGAACGGGGAGTTCGTGCATACAGCCCA
>NZ_JRKB01000082.1:0-3835 GCF_000800945.1 Plesiomonas sp. ZOR0011 | reverse complement strand
GTGCTGATACCCAGAATCGAACTGGGGACCTCACCCTTACCAAGGGTGCGCTCTACCGACTGAGCCATATCAGCACTTTGTTGGAGCGGGCAGCGGGAATCGAACCCGCATCATCAGCTTGGAAGGCTGAGGTAATAGCCATTATACGATGCCCGCATCCTGAAACTCGGCTACCACATATGGTAAAATTTGGTGGAGGGAGAAGGATTCGAACCTTCGAAGGCTGAGCCGTCAGATTTACAGTCTGATCCCTTTGGCCGCTCGGGAATCCCTCCGGATTCTTTGTTATGGTGCCGGCTGCCGGAATCGAACTGGCGACCTACTGATTACAAGTCAGTTGCTCTACCTACTGAGCTAAGCCGGCGTACCACAAGTGCTGCGCATTCTATGGTGACTCTGGAAAGGATGCAACACCTTTAGCGCAAAAAAATTGCCGAAATGCGTCGTTCGCCTAGATTTTGTTCAGAACATATGCCTATAACGCTTTATACTATGCGCTTTGCGACAGGTGCGCTCTGTACCGATCTCTTTTTAGTGGTCGGACATTCGTTTGTTCGACCCCGGATTGGCTATGACAAAACATCAAGATATAACCACGCCTTTTGTGTCGTTTGAGCGGCAAGAGTGGGCTGACCTGCGGGATGCGATCCCGCTGACGCTGACCGAGTCAGATTTGGAGCGTCTGAAAGGGATTAACGATGAGCTCTCGTTAGATGAGGTCATTGAGATTTACTTGCCCCTTTCCCGCTTGCTCAACTTTTACATCCGCTCCAATTTGCGTCGTCAATCGGTGCTGGATCAGTTTTTAGGACGCGAAGGACAGCGCATTCCGTATGTGATTGGTATTGCCGGCAGTGTGGCGGTTGGTAAAAGTACCACCGCGCGGATTTTGCAGGCGCTGCTCAGCCGCTGGCCGGAGCATCGCCATGTTGAGTTGGTCACCACCGATGGTTTTTTGCATCCGAATGCGGTCTTGCATGAACGTGGGATCATGAAAAAGAAGGGCTTTCCGGAGTCCTATGACATGCGCCGCTTCGTGCAGTTTATTTCCGATGTTAAATCGGGCCAACCACGCGTCAGTGCACCGGTGTATTCCCACCTGATCTATGACATTGTGCCGGATGGTGAGAAGGTGATTGAGCAGCCAGATATCTTACTGCTGGAAGGGTTGAATGTACTGCAAAGCGGGATGGATTATCCGCACGACCCCCATCGGGTGTTTGTGTCCGACTTCGTCGACTTCTCTATCTATGTGGATGCCGATACGGCGCTGCTGAAAAGTTGGTATATCGAGCGGTTTTTGAAGTTTAGAAAAGGTGCCTTCTCTGATCCGAACTCCTACTTCCATAACTATGCCAAGTTAAGTGAAGAGGAAGCCGTCAGTATCGCCAATCAGATTTGGGATGAGATCAACGGGCTCAATCTGCAGCAAAATATCTTACCGACGCGTGAACGCGCCAGTCTGATTTTGACGAAGGGCAAAGAGCACGCGGTCGAGCGCGTCTGTCTGCGCAAATAAGCCCAGCAACAGCTTAGTGACCATCGCGAGGCATCAGGCCTCGCGATTTTGTGCCCGGACTCGGCAACAAAGCGCTGAACCCTTACTGAGCGGCGGTGACTGGACGCAGCGAGATCTCACCGCCAATAAAGCTTTTCAACGTACCGTCCGCTAACCGTAAACGCAGCGCGCCATGGCTATCGATACCGCAGGCCACCCCTTCCACGCAGCGCTCGCCCATCAACAAACGCACCTGTCGGCCGGCAAAGTTATCCAGCTCATTCCAGCGCTCATAAAACGCCCCTAAGCCTGCTTGCTCATAACGCGGCAGTTGCTGTTGTAACGCTTGCAACAATGCCGCAGCCAGTTGATTGCGCGATAACTCCGGACACACATCTTTCACGCAGGCGCACGGCTGATCAATTTGCTCACGCACCGAGGCCGGTAACGCCACATTGATCCCCATCCCCAACACGATATGTGCCGCATCACCGGTTTGTCCGGTCAGCTCAACCAAAATACCGGAGAGCTTTTTGTCATTCAGGTACAGGTCATTCGGCCATTTGACCTTAACGTCACCCACGCCAAGCGAGGTCAGCACATCCGCCACAATCACGCCGATAGCCAGACTTAAGCCAACTGCAGCCGCCGGCCCTTGGTCTAACCGCCAGTACATCGATAAATAGAGATTGGCCCCAAACGGCGATTGCCACACCCGCCCACGGCGCCCACGCCCCGCATGCTGGTATTCCGCCAGACAGGCATAGCCCGATGGATATTGCCCGATCCGATCCAGTAAATACTGATTAGTGGAGTCAATGACTGGCAACAGCGCAAACTGAGCTTCTGGCGCTAAGGCCTGCAAACGCTCAGTCGTCAATAGCTCCATCGGCTCGGCTAAACGATAGCCTTTACCAGGAACGGTAAACACATCGATGCCCCAGCTTTGCAAGGTACGGATATGTTTGCTGACAGCGGCACGGGAGATCCCGAGCCACTCACCTAAACGCTCGCCGGAGCGAAATTCACCGTCCGCTAACCAGCGAACGATCTGCAGTGGAGTCTCACTGTTCTTCATGCAATCGCCTGTACTGCGTTAATTTCCCCATCGGCGCCCATGAAGCGAACTTCCGGCTCCAACGCGACAGCAAAGCGAGCCAACACCTGCTGACGCACGGTATGTGCCAGTTGCACCACATCACGGGCCGTGGCGTTGCCTTGATTGACCAGCACCAACGCTTGTTTATCATGCACCGCCGCACCGCCAATGCGGTGCCCCTTCAAGCCACACTGATCAATCAGCCAGCCCGCCGCCAATTTATACTGGCCGTCCGGTTGTGGGTAACACGGGATGCTCGGGTATGTTTGGCGTAGATCGGCCAACGCTTCACCGCTGACCAACGGGTTTTTGAAAAAGCTCCCCGCATTGCCCTGCTGCGCCGGATCCGGCAATTTACTCTGGCGCATCTGGCACACGGTGGTGAAAATCTGCTGCGCCGTTACACTGCTCGGATCCAGCTTAGCCAAGTCACCATAGCTGAGCACCGGCTGCCAAGCTTTTGGCAAGCGCAACCCAACTGCGGTGATCACATACCCATGCTGATAACGGTGTTTGAAGATACTGTCGCGATAACCAAATTGGCACTCTTCGCGCGATAAACGCACAGTCTCGCCACTCGTCAGGTCCAACACATCCACGTACTCGCACACTTTTTCAAACTCTACGCCATAAGCGCCAATGTTCTGAATCGGTGCCGACCCGCAGCAGCCGGGGATCAATGCCAGATTCTCCATTCCTGGTAAGTTGTGCGCCAGCGTGTACTCCACCAATTGGTGCCAATTCTCTCCCGCCGCCACATGCAGATGCCATGCCTGCTCGCTTTCGCTACAACAAATGCCACGTAAGCGGTTCACTATGACATGCCCAGCGAAATCTTCAGTAAACAACATATTGCTGCCACCACCTAAAATCAGCAGTGGCTCATTAGCCTGCAATGAAGCACGGCTCAATGCTAATAGCTCGCTCAATTGCGTCACTTGGCTGATTTTGCGTGCACGTACTGGCAAACCGAACGTGTGGAAAGGCTGTAATGATGGCCACGATGCTGATGACATCGCTGTTGGCGTTGATGTAGGCATAGATGCTGATGACCTGGGTTCTATTCATTACGCACAATTGCGGCGTAAATACTCACTCAATTGCGGTCATTCTACTGGAATTTTGTGCCTACCGCGATGTACGCAGCTACTTACGGGGGACTAAAACGCAAAAAGCCCATCCGTTAGGATGGGCTCTTCACTTATTTGATGCCTGGCAGTTCCCTACTCTCGCATGGG
>NZ_JRKB01000081.1:0-1027 GCF_000800945.1 Plesiomonas sp. ZOR0011 | reverse complement strand
TGCAATTTGTGGCTTCCATTGATTATTGAACAGCTCGATTCATCCTCAGAATGGCTCTAAAAATGGGGGCCTGTCACAGTATTGGAAATTTCATCGATGTCATGGTCTTAATTTTGGGGGAAAGGGCACTACGACCTGCTTAATCACATGCTTAATTTCAATTTATTTTATAGGCAGTGGCAGTGGCAGTGGCAGTGGCAGTGGCAGTGCTGATTTTTTACTGATAGGATTATTTACCCCTTGTTTATTTATAGAAAAAATTGAAGGCGATAGCTTCTTAAAAAAAACACTATCATCTGATTTTTTAATTTCCCTAGGCAGGATAAGTTTCCCTCTTTATCTACTACATGAGCTAGTCATAGCCTCAGGAATAACACCTTAAACTGGCGACATATATTCAAAGGTGTTTTTATGCGCCATATTTAGCATATGCTGTATGTGTGGATGAACCCATATATAAAAATTAAAGACAAAAATAATTAATGTTGAAAAAATATATTTAATATAATCAGTTCTTTCCCGCACCGCCTGAGACCCTACAGCGCGTTTCAGGCGACTGTCACATAAACCTCTCTCTTTCAAATGGTTGAGAAACTCAGTTTCTACAAGTTTGATCATCGATTTATAAAAGCGCCTTTCATCTACACCCATTTTATCACTCACACTGTAGTGATCTAATAATCTCGGACTGTAATGCCACAGCCTTAGCATATGTGAGAACGTTGCACGTTTAAACATTCAGTATTTTGTTTGCTGTACGATTAACGCTTACATCTCTGGAAGCGTGCCCGATAAGGACTGCCCTAAGCCCCAGTTTTGCTGTTTACTGAACAAACTGAAGCCCCAATTACTTGTATACAGGCTGAGAACTACGTCCAGAATAGACATTGTGACATGTAATACCACCACCTTGGCATATGTGGGAACGCTGCACGTTTAAACATTCAGTAATTTGGTTTGCTGCACGATTAACGCTTACATCTCTGGAAGCATGCCCGATAAGGACTGCCCTAAGCCCCAGTTTTGC
>NZ_JRKB01000080.1:0-14021 GCF_000800945.1 Plesiomonas sp. ZOR0011 | reverse complement strand
TCCACACACCGGATTGACAAGACAGTGCGTTACCAGCCGCATCAAAGCCTAGCATCTTGTTTGGTGAACATGGAGTGCCTTCACGAGCATCCCCATCAAGCTGCAAAAACTCTCCTGAACGTAACCGACCAGCAGAATCTACGCTGCCTGCTTTAACCTGACCGCCAGTGTAAATACCCTTATTGTTAACTGTGCGAATCCAACTCCCATCTGACATATAAAAACCGCCGCCCCATGTGCTGTTCTGCCAGCCAAAATTCCCTTTTGTCACTAACCATCCACCTTCCGACGTAATATCAGAACCCGCTTTTAGCCTTTGGTTAAAGGCTCCATTCTCTGCATTAACATCACCACCTTTTATGTTCTTCGCATTTACTGTGTCTGCATTAACGTTATCTGAGTTAATAGTGCCAGCATTGTTAATGTTGTTCTTGTTCATATCGATTGCAGTGTGCATTCGATTTAGTTCAGGTCGTCCATTAACAGCATAACGATATAGTCGGTCGCTTTCTTCAGCTCCACCGGCTAATGCGTCGGATGTTAAATACGAGACAATATGCCCTCGCTGTGCGCTAAGCCCCAAACTAGACAGATTAACTTCCCAGCCGCCACCGGCCCCCTTGGCCATATTCTCAGGATAAACATACCCGCCTAGACCAGGCATGCTCTGAGAAATATAACGAAGACCCTTGAAATTAATTTCCTTACCACCAGACGTCAAAACAAACGCCATAAGTTTATCGCTTTGCTTTGGGTTCTTTGTTATAGCAAGAATATAGTTCTGGCCAAAGTTATTCGTCGTTGCAAATCCAGCAGGCAGAAATCCTCTATCAAGTAGATTCTGCCCCGTGACGGTAACAACTCCCCCATCCTTAACTTGATTAATAATAGTTGAGTAATTGTCCTTTATATACTTTACACCACCTTGTTCAACCGTGGTCATTTGCGATCCAGTCATCACCCACACTTGCTGATCCATGTAATTGGCATATCGTTCCATGCCAATAGGTGCGGCAATCAAAACAATAGCGAGAACAATAGAAAGAGAGAGCAATGACACCCCTCTATTAATCTTGGAACCGATAGTTTCAGTAGTCATACGACACCCGATATAAGCAGTTTAGGAGAATACACCGCAATCCCAGATAGCAAGGCAAACAACCACGGCGCATAAGGTTGATATCTGTCTTTTTTTAGCCACATAACAAAAAAGAGAAATAGAAACGCATAGCCACTAAGTAAGCTAGCTTGCGACCACGGCAGCCAAGCACAAAGCCCAGCAATGAGATGCACATCGCCGAGTCCAAATCCCTCTTCACCATCACGAAAGAATTTAGATAGCAGGTAAAGCACGTACAGCACAACAAACATCCCCCCACTTCCGACAGCCGCCTCAGTGAAGGTAATAGAGTTTTCAGGTAACAGACTAAATAACAATCCGCTGACCCAAAACCCTGAAGTAAAGCGTAATGGCAACCAATAATTACGCATATCGAGCAAAACCATTGGTATGCCCCATGCCAACAACCCAATGATTTTGCCAGCTCCCCAATAAGAGAAAGACCCTCTAACTGCTTCGATTGTCAAAACGTAACTAATGGGAATAAAAACAGCCTTGACACTATAAATCTGAAAATTAGTAAGTGAAGGGCCAGCATGTTCCAAGAGAAATTGTTTAGCTTGATTAACCAGCATCTTAGAAAGGAAAAAGAACACACCAAGAGAAATAAGTAATAGCAACAACTTCATTATGTCGCACCACTCATCGCTTTCATGTACACAGAATATATTTTTCTGGCGTATATCAATCTGCGTTCAGAGTTCCCTTTGTCAAACCCGGCATTGTATGAACCTAGACATTCCCAATTCACGCCACACAGCCTAAGATGCTTAGCAAGAATCCACGCGCCAATTTGCACATTCAAACAGGGATTCTCTAACAACTCGCTTTCATCGTTTAGAATACCCATCTTCCTTAACATTGGAACGTGGCGTTCGTTTATTTGCATCAACCCGAGATCTCGACTCAATACACGCTTACGCGACTTATCCATGTTTTTCCCTACTGCGCGTGGATTAAGGCTGCTTTCTACCTTTGCAATTGAGTGCAACAGTATCGGGTCAACTTTATATCTCGCACCAGCCTCACTAAAACAAAATGCGCTCGCATCGTTTGAAATGAGAAGAACACAACTAATAGTTAATACAGTGACAACTCTATTAAATGATAAAAACATAAGAATGCACTCAACGAATGAGCCGACAACTAATGTTGCCGGCTGTATTAGCTTTACGAGTTAGAGACAAAGGTCAATGTGTTTTGCCCAACAGTGCCTTTATCAGCGTTACACATTGCACCAATAGAGCTAGCAGCAATCGGCCCGTTAGTTGTTGTACCGTTAATCTGAGTAGAGGCCACTCGTGGCGATGCACTCACCTTCGTACCGATGGCAATACATGCTTCTTGAGGTACTGATGCGTAAGTTAGCGAAAACCATGTTTTTTGACCGCCTGACGTAGCAACTGGCTGCACAGTAACCGCCCCACCATATAGGCTCTGCACTTTCGCAGACCCTGATTCTTTTTTCCCGATAATGGTCATGTTCTTTGGAACACCGCCAAACTGAGCTAAAGCCCCGGTCATATCATCAGGGCCAGAAAATGGATAAGTCCCCTCACTTTTTAGCATCGAGCTAGTGTTATACAAAATATCTGCCGCATTACTAATTTCTGTAGAAGAATCATTACGGTTAAACAATCCACCTCCGGCAGTCATGGCGATTGCATAAATTAGAAGTGAGATCCCAATATAAACCCCAGCCTCTAATAACGTAATAGAACCACGATTAATAGGTGAACGATTGGTACTATTTAATAGTTCCATAAATGTCCCTTGATTATTTTAAGGAATTAAACGCCAACAACAGAGTTAAGTTCCTCAGTTGACAGAACGATGAGAATCATATAGGCAGCATCAAAAAGCAAAGCGAAAGCGAAAATAATACTCGCCGTTCGTTTTATTTTTTTGATTGTAGCGGAAAGCCAGGCCTGAGAAAATTTTTCTATAACCTCCTCACTACCATCCTTGTCCGTTATCAGAACAAGTTTTTCTATCGCCTTTTGTGATGGAAAGTTATATCCAGAATCACGCAATGCTAGGCCTAAATACCGTCCTTTACCAACAAGCCTTTTTGTCTCAGCCAAACGCTCATAAAGCCATGGGGGTGCATACATGCAAAGTTTATCTAAAATATCGTCTGTCTTTACCTGAGCCCTCATAAGAGAGCTAACATTCAACAGAAACGCCACACCTTGAACATCCTTATATACACTCCACGGCAACAATCTATCTAAAACATTTTTTCTTACACCTCCTGTTAAATTTGGTAGCGACCAAAAAATGCAAGCAACAATGCAAGCCAATATAAATGCAATCACATATGCATTGTGTACAAAGAACTCAGAAATAGTCGCTAGCCACCATAATTTATTAGGCCAAATTTCCCTAGGAGCCAAAGAGTCTAAACGAGGAAAAAAGAAAACCGTTACCACTTTCATCATAATGAAGCTGGTGCCAACAAGTATTAACGGGTATGCCAGTGTTGTGAGCACGGTAGATTTCATTTCCCCCATGCCTTCAACTACGGAGCCAGCCCGTTCAAATGCCAGCCCCATATTTCCATCATGCGTACCAATACTCAATATCGTGAGTTCTTGACGAGGAATCCAAGCCGATAGACCGGGCAAGATACTGCCGCTTTTCAATGATTCAAGCATGTCATTTAGACAGTAAATAACCGGCGGCGTTTTATTACCGAACCCTTTAATCATCGCTTTCAGCGACTCTTCTTGACTCCTGTTACTTTGAAGTAAAAATGACAACTCAGAATAAAGTTCTAATCTATCTGACGTTGAAAATGTTTTTTGCGCCAGCCATCGGCCTGCTTTATGTTTTATTACGTCTAAATTATCTAATATCACCTCCTGCCATTTCGATATCAAATAATAAACACCATGTTCACGAAGGTCATCTAGAAGTCGCTTAAAAAAAGAAATCATACGACCTCCCCAGAAGGTAGCAGCGTTAAACTATCCTCATCCAATGGACAAATTCTATCTGCGTCAATGGGGTCAACCACACCATCATGAATATGACGCATAAGATGTTGAAGACGAGTGATTCCGCCTAATTCATTCACCCAATAACTACGCGCAGCTAACTTTCCCTTATAACGAAATAACTCCATAAAACGAACGTCAGGACGAATAACTTCAGCAATGATTCGCCGGCCCACTACTCCCTTGTGACAGTTTTCACATCCAATTTGGTTCCTAAAATAAAGTTTTTCTACATCGCAAAACTTTTTCAGCAAAGTGACAGACTCTTCAGGTAATAAACCATTCATGTCACCCCAACTTTTTTTACATTTAGGGCACAACTCCTGAACCAAACGCTGAGCAATTAACCCAATCATTACCTGTGGGTCAGCAACTTGACTCATGGGGATGTCTAGCGTGTCCGTTAGACGGTCTAAAATACCAACACTGTCATTTGCGTGAAGAGTGGTAAGTACCAAGTGGCCTGTTTTTGCTGCTGTCTGTGTAGATTTTACCGAGTTTGCATCTCGCATCTCACCAACAATCATAGAATCAGGATCAAGACGTAACGATGCACTAATTGCCCTTACCCATGCGTGACTGACTGCATCAGGATCACTTCTATCAGCAATAATCGCTGTCTGAACTGCACCTGGTATCAAACCTTCCGGTGGATCTTCTAGAGTCAGTAACCGCTTTCTATTTCCTGTAAATTCTAAATAGATAGAACTAAACGTCCGTAAAGTTGTACTTTTCCCTGAACCAGTTGGCCCAGAAATCGTAATAACCCCCTCCGGCCTGGTTAGCATTCGTCTAATGAGAATTTGTTGCTCATGAAGAAAACCTGATTTTTCTAGCGAAAGTAACTCATTGCCTTCGTCAGGTATGATCCTCAATACAACATAAAGACCGAACTCTGCGGGACGATGAGCATAACGAGCGCCAAACAATGGAATGTTTTGTAAAAACTCCTTCCTAAGTCGAGCATCTTGCTCACGATTAGGGTAAAAACTTGGATCAGCCATATCACACATAGACATGATAATGGTTGAGGCCAATGATTTTCCCTCTTCAAGATCTAAGTGGCGCGCCTGCTCTAAATCGCCATGAACACGAAACTCAACAATCGTAACGCCATTCATACCTATCAGTAGGTGAATATCACTCGCATTGAGTTTTTTAGCTTCCCTAAAAAGCCCAATAATCTGCTCTTGCTCTGCAGAAAAACTTCTATTTTCAACTTCTTTACGGAGTTCCTTATCTTTATTCTGAAGCTCCTTCAGAGTTTCTAAATCAACTCGTTCAACAATTAAATCAGGATAGCGTTTAATCGCCTCAGCAATCGCTGAACGCATCGGTAAATCATTGTGTGATTTAGATGCATAAAGAACTACCTTCTCAGAGTCATTCTTATCCAAATAAATATAAGGGGAAACACTAAGCTGTGACATTATCACCCCGCAAATGATAGCGAAAGTAATGTATTATTTTTACCGGAGACAACAACCTCATTAAAACCAACACGCTTTACTGTATATTCAGTCCCCGGAACTCTGCTCCCATTTTGTACAGGGACACGATTTCCATTACTTAAAACCAAAACAGCCGAAAACCCGTTACCAGAACCGGTAATTTCTACCACTTGAGGCGGCGAGCTATACTCCTCAGTAACTTTAATCAACTTTTGAGTATCTTGCGATGGCGGTTCTGGGTTAAACGGCTTCTCTAGCGTTCCATCAAATCCATTTTTATGGAGTTCATTTAATGCTCTAGCCATTGCTAATTGCGCTTCATACAGAACCGTACCGGCTTGAATTTCCTCCAGCTTGCCAATATTTAAAGCTCGGTTTGCTTCGCTTTGTAAAAACGTCGTCAACGGCAAAGAAGATTTTGCCTCTGGTTTAAAATCAACATTCTCTGCTAATACACAATGCGGAGATAACCCCAAGAATACAGCTAAGTAAAAAACACGAAACTTAGTGGTTGGCATACAGTAAGCCCTCGATTGTGTACTCTAACCGGTTATTTTTAAGTATCATCCCAATAGCAAGAGCCCTTATCCCACTGCTATCAAATCGAGTTGATGCGAATAGCCTATCCGGTGGAACATCCGTAATGAATGTAAAGCGATATACGCGCCAAGGTAGATTTTCTACACTACCTTCTTTTAAGGTCGTATTTGCATCTATTTCATCCAATCTGAACTTTGCACCAATTAGCTGAGCAAAACTCGTTAGATGTTGGATCTGCTTATCATCAGGAAGAAGAGCTTCAGGTTGCTTCGGCACTTCAAGCGATACCGGCAAACTAAAAAACGCATCATCTGCACGACCAGGGATGTTAAATTTAGGCTTAATATCAGGGCCATATATAGCGGGTAATCGCGATGCAAAATCACCAACGGTTCCGCCACTTGGCAATGAATAATGCAACGTAATTTGTCCATTTACATCACAAGTCGCATTACCAAATATCCAGCCAGCAATTGAGATTGGCGCTTTTTTCCAAATACCACTGCACGCATTCAGCATATCTGGAAACTTCGGTTGCGTAGCCCACGGCTTCACGATTTCGACAATTGTTTTTTTAGCTCGTGCTTTTAGTGCTGCTTGAGCAGCTGCAACTTGAGCTTCTTCCTGATAGCGCTCCCATGCTGAGTTTGCAAAGTACCCCACACCAAGAACTACTGCAGCAGCCACCCATATAAATATGGCCTGTTTATTATGCGTTTGGATTAGTCGAGAACGACGAACACTCGATTTACCTTCCAGCATATCTACAAGTGATTTTTCTTCCGTCGCTATGTCGGGAAAAAAATCACTAGGCGCATATACTTTCCAACCATCTTGCGGTGTAGTCGAGATACTTAAAAACTGATTAACTGAAGACTCAATTATTTTCTTGTCACCGACAATATCGCTTAGTGGAGATAGCGTCCCGTCATCAACAGCAATAAACCAAAATTTATCGTCAGGTAATGTAAATATCACATAGCAGTTATTAGGAAGAAGCGGTAACACCGTCAGAGCCAGAGATGATAAAGAATACCTTGCTGAGTCATTGGTAATTTTTACCGTACCAAACAAAGTTCCTTGCTCACCGGCATTACTAATATCCAAAGCTACCCAATGGGTAGCTTCGGCCTCTTTTGCTCGTAGTCGCATACCCCTACGGCCTCGTAGGGGTAAGTATTTCCAAGACAAACCCGCAATATAGCGAGATTTCCCAGATCTCAACAAATAAGTTGTTTGTTCCATGCCTTACCCCAATACGACAGGGGTGATGAGAATAACCAGCATATTGCGGTTATCTTCACCTTTTGCCCCACCACCTAAACCCCAAAATTTAAAGCTGCCGACGCCTTGGTGATTAGATGAATTGCTAATGGATTGGTAACCGCTTAAAACAAGCGTCTGCCCAGACTGTATATTTACGCGCTGAGTAAATGTTTTAAGCCTGGTTTTTGTAAGTTCAATTGATTGCTTATCACTCGTGAACGTGCGCATTGTCGGATCATCAGACATATTGATCGCAAACTGCAGTTGCATTTTTGGCGACTTAGGCATCAAAAATGGCAACACATTCATCGTAAAACCGGTAGTAATGGTGGACTTAGAAATGCTGCTCGTGGTTCCTACGTTAGCAGTTGAATCAGTCGAAACATTCGATGCATAGTCCTGCTGTAACGCCACTTGAATTGGTACAGCAGACAAGTTAGTTGTCATGCTGGCCGCTTCAGTCATTACGCTGACATTTGCTTGCTCAGATAGGGCTTTAATAAACGCTTTCGTCCCTGCGCCTTTACCGTCAAGTATCGAAATACCACCATTTAGAGCATTAGATGCAGCACCAGTGAAAGCATTTGTCAGCGAAAGACCCACACTTCCGCTATTAAATACAGCATTCCAATCAATACCGTATTGGTCTTGCTGGCGTTTCTCTACGCTGTAGACCTGCACATTGAGCACGACTTGGCGATTAAGCTCAGTATTGCGATCATCAAGATAACGCCCAATGAGCTCTAACACTCGAGTAGTGTCAGTAACAGCCAAAACGCCAGCCGATAAATGCATTCGCCCAACACCTGGCGTCAAAATTGACTTAATGGTTTCAGTCACATCCTTATAGAGATCTGACTTAATTTCCATATCCGTAGTTTGAGAGGTATTAGAATCACCGCTTAGACCGCCGCCACTGTCCTGCCCCGTAGTCCCCATCGAGGTAGTCGTGCCACTGACTGTCTTCGAGCTAAACCCGGCTTTACTGTCCATAAAATTAACTGGGAACAAACGGGTATCTAAATAGAAGATAGCTACTCGCCCATGTTCATAACGCCACGACAAACCTAATCGAGTCGTAACGTTATCAAGCAAGCCACCAACTTCCCCCTGCCACGTTAGTCCTTTGAGCGACGTTCCCGTAGAGGCAACAGGAACTGCAGCTGGGCCAGATTGGCTACCTAGCGATGCTAATGGCACCATTCCGTTTGCATCGGGCGGTGGAATTGGGCCGCTCAGTTGCTCTGTTTTACCTGCACTTTGCGACAGCAAAGCACCAACATCAGGGGTGATAACTACAGGAATACGGCAACGCTGGGTTATATAAGCACTAACTTCAGCAAGCGTAATATTCCCTGGTCGATTGATAGCAACAGAACAGGGAGGAACAGAATTAGATACGCCATTTTTTGAATTTAATGGATATGGATTGATCCATTGTCCATTTAACTCTCGGACTACAGAACCACTTTTCAGTGTACCCAAGTCCTTTTCAACTTTATTTATATCCTTTGAAACTTGATTATCTATTTCATTAATGCGCTCTAAAGGCGCACATCCAGATAGCACCAAGATCAAAGCTGCTGCTACCCCGGACAAGGGAAGGATTTTTTTCATTTTTAACCTTACAGTGAGGGAGTTAGTTGAGGTATACCAAACTGCCGTTCGCAATACTGGCGGGAACATTTACCTGCATGTCATTTCCCGCACTATCTAACAGACGCCTTGATACAACCCGTCCAACTAATGCAGAACCTCGCGTTTTAGCTAACAATGCAGACATTAACCCCGGCTTATCATCCTGATAGACATACACGCGATCTGCTTCTAAAACGTTATGCAATCCTGGAACAGAAACCCAACCAAGAGATGAGTCTGGTATCACTCCGTCTTTTTTAGATGGATTCGCATAGCGCCAATCATTTATTTCATTGATATAACTAACCGTCTGAATTGCTCGTTGGTTCAAATCACTTTGTTCAACTCTCAATTCAGATTTATTTTGCAGAGGGATTGAAGACCAAATAAACACGCCAATAAATATTGATAGCAACCAGTAATTCACGATAACCATCCCCATAGAATGAGAGTCTACTAAGATCTCTCATTAACGAACTTCTTTGTCGTCTACCATGACCACGCATTGATTACTGATTATTCCCGCATAGAGCGGAACCTTTGCAGCACCATAGAGTGTAAACAGGCCATTCAGCGCATGACGAAAATCGCCTTTGAATTGGAGAGGTGCATCTACACGGTAATTAACTACATTAGCCGGCCACGCGACAGTCCACGTTGAAATGCCAGGTGTTGCGCATTTTTCAGTTGCGGCCCAACTGAATAAGCCGTCTTTTAACGTAGCCCCTGCCTCAATCCGCCATATTTTCGGCTCAACCACAGGTTTTACAGTTTTCTTGATCACCGTTTCAGTAACCACAGGCTTCAATGTTGTTGGAGTTTTGGCTGAGGCTGAAGTTGAGGTTGGCGATGCCGTAACAATCGACTTACCCATCCCATCTGGCGCTTTTGCCTTATCTTTATAATCACTAAATGGATTACGAAGATTTTCCGTTCCAACCGCAGAACTGTTTGTTGCTACTGATACTTGGCGCTGCTGCCAATCAATAATCGCAACTAAATTATGCTGCCCTAACAATTTATTCAGAACATATGGCCACTGGTCATTGGTATCTACAGTAACTTTTTTACTTAACTTTGTTCTGATATCGGAAGGCACAACAACATACCAACCATTAGGAACAATTTTATACAACACCGGTTCTATCTCAGCATTTCGCACTTGAATACTAATCACAGAGAATGGTTCCGGCGAACCAACCGATTTGATATGAGGTAACCCGCGCAACGATTTAGGATTCATATCATTTTTGGTACGAGCAGGAGCTGCTGCTAATGTAGGTGCGCGTGTAGATTTTTGACGAGAAGTTTGAACAGTTATGCTGGCGTTTCGTAACTCTTCTTGCGCGGACTGAATCAACTGTAAATTGATATTTATCTGCGTATCCACGAATTGTTCAGCTGTATTGCTTTCATGCCGGTTACCCGGAAGACTGCAACCGCCCAACAACACTGGAAGCAAAATGGAAGTATGAATAATTTTCATAGGCTTCATCGAGTTGTGGCGTAGCACTTCCCTGCCTGGGACGTTACGCATGATGGACGATAAAAACCAGCTAAGTTTTATCAATCAAAACTTGACCAGTTACTTTAAGCGTCTTCAGAATTTCACATTCTTTCCTCCATAAATAGCAGTCGAAAGTTAGTTTACTTGCCGCTGCTTTCCTACAGGCTTGTAAGAGCGACGGCGAGTATTCTGCGTTTCTTTTAGTTTTTTGATATATGAAACTGAAAAGTCTTTATTATTATCAGTCTCAATTTGATGATAACGACAGCCTACGCTGCCATCGAATGAAAAAGGAAAGAATGTGTTATACATGATAACGTCCCTGTATTGAACAAAACACAAAATGATTGGTTATTTTTAGAAATGACTTTGTATACGCAGCTATCAGTACGGCAATTGCTTATAAAAAATCAATTACATCTTCTTTTTTTTGTCGTCTTCCTCCTTGGGCGGGAAAAAATCTATTCGACCAAAAATATCTGCTTGTGCCACAGCACGTTCGACTTTCGGCTTTCGCTTTTTTCTCATAGCCTCAAGTTTAGATTGAGCTAAGATGGATTTTTTATGCCGAACCACACACATTGGCATCGATACACCTCCATGTTAAGAGAAATATGACTGCTGCACTTACAGGCACAATGATTGATAAATGCACAAGTCATATCTCGCAATTGAGATCATTTATGTGGGCTTTTTACACATAGGCGCGACACGATGCCCATCGTTCTCCAGCAAGATTCCCCTCCTCTTGTGCTGGCTAGCGTCGCTATTTTGTTTTTAAAGAGCATCTAATCAATCCACTATTGATTAGGTTTAGCGTTTAAAGCTTTACATTTATTTATCTTTTACATCCCCAACAGCTAAGATGCTTTCAAAACGAAGAAGGTGATCTTTGAGCCTCATGGCCACCTCTTTACGCTTTGAGCGCCCGGCTTTTTCTGCCGCAATCGTCAGTAATTGATTAGTCTCAGCATCTAATGGAAGATTTAATGATGATGGTTTAGCATTACACATGTTTAACACCTGTACTAAAACAGTGTTAATTATATGAATCAATGAGATACAAAAAAAGGGGGAAATAATTCCCCCTTGCAAATGAAAATACAAACAGTTTATAGCGAAATTATTTTACTAAGTATCAACATGTCAATTTCCATGCTAACAGTCATCCTCAAGGCCTGCAGGCCTACCACCCCCATCTTTTCAGCCGACGCATGGAGATATTTATTAACATTTTGAGGTGTAATCCCTATAAATTCTGACACCTGAGTTGCAGTGTAACCCCTTGAATAATAATAAACACACCGACACTGCATATCGCTCAAAGAAGGAAAAATCTTGTGAAATAGTTCGATTCCGCTAGAATTATAAGCAGCCATAAAACGCCTCTCTCATAGGTTTTTTAAGGTTAGCTGCGGGTAGGTGTTGCACCACCTACCCGCAGCGCATGATCATTGAACTCCTTTTCTTATTTTTTCCATCCCTGCCTTTATCCTTACAGGGATAATGAAACTATTTTTCATAGCAATAGTTTCATAGATAACACAATCTAGTTCAGATGCTGTTCCTGATAGAATTTTGTTTTCATAAGAAGAAAACATATTACGCTCAAGACTTAAATCATCCGGTTCAGTACCGATTGCCGACTGACCGAATTTATCAACAGCAAGCTTAGATTCTGGATTATATTTAAGACAAATTTCAATATCAGAGTATGATCTCCCCTTCTTGATTAATTTATATCCCAATCCATCTTTATCGGATGGAGACCACACTCCATACGACTCAGATATGATTTTTTTTATTGGTTCATCTATACATCTTTTCTTAAAATTAGCGAATATAGAATAACTTCCATCCTTGACTCCTAAACGCTCTTTGTATTCTGAAATTGAAAAAATTATCCGCTTATCAAGCCCCTTCCATCTGCTAATTTCCTTCAGAATTCTTTTCTCATATCTACCGCTAAACGAAGTAAAAAGCCTAAAGTCTATCTCTGAAAAACCATTGTATTCACACAGCATTTCAACGACATCAGGAAGCATGTAGATAACAAAATCACCACCCACATCATACTTTACCCTGGCAATTGGGGAAAAATTATCAAATCCTTTTTCACCACTATAGCCAACCGGTCGAGAACGAAGAGACACAGCTGCAGGCTCTAGTATTTTTCTTATATTGTCTTTTTTGCAGTTAAAGGCATGCATTAAATCAGCCTCTGAAAAGTTAAATACGTGTGGAATCAGTGGTAACTCTTTACCTAGTTTTTTAAACTTTTCACGCTTACCTTTAACCTTTGATATCTCACATAAAAGCAACGCAAAGATATCCTGCTCTGTAGCAGTTAACGAGGCAGGGAAAATGTTCTCAGGCTCTCTAAATTTGTCATATAGCTTATTTTTAGATGACATACCCAACCACTCCGAAGATGTTTGACGTTTGACACCATCCGTTGATTCGGCGTGTCTCGTGCTATGAAAATAGAATACCCCCAACACATATACAAATCAAATGCATTTGTATATATATCGTGGATAAAGTGTATAGAGTTAAGCATAAGTGACTGATATACAAGAAATAAATAAATAAATCACTCGCGGAAAAAATCAGTAATTAGAGCTGAGTCACATAAATTTAAGGTTTACAATCAATGCCACCATGCACTAAATCAGCACAAAAACGGTTCATGTTTAGCATCAAAACAGTACAGCACCAATCCAGCAGGATGTTACGGGTAATCAAAGGTTAAATGCATACATCTAAAAGCAAATAAGTATATATGTTGCGGATAATCCGTATAGCCTACACGGATAATCTGTATAGCTAATGCGGATGATGCGTATAGATAAACCGGATAATCTGTATAGATAAACCGGATAATCTGTATAGAAGTTGTTGTTTAAGGTATTGATATAAAAACAAAAAAACCGCCTGTAAAACTATAAAATATAAAACTATAAAAATATAAAAGCCTGTACAGTTGGATAATGTGTATATCACTCATGTGGAAAAGTGAGGACAGCACAGCTGCCCAACACTTTACACACAATCGTATTGATCATTCGTCATAAACGGCTAGTTACGCTCCGCGCTCAATAAAATTTTTTATTTTTAAATTTAAAAGCATTAAAACACGCTCTCAGGCCTTTATAAGGAATTGCACTACCCAGCTATAGCTACACATCAGAACGGTGCTCACATGGCTCGCTATGCAGCTTTATGACTTGTCACAAGTTGGATCATAACGATCTTTCATATGATCTTTGCTTTACGGAAAAAATGAGTAGAAAAATCAGTCAATAATCACTCTTGAAAGGTATGAGGATTAATTTCGTAAATCTTCTCACGTATAGGCCCATGCGGCGGTGAATACTACGGATAACCTGTATAGATATCCGGCTAAATGCCTGAAACATGGCTGCCTTTGGATGCTGCTAGCGCAGAAATTTCGTAAATCTTCTCACGTATAGGCCGGTGTAACGGTCAATGCTACGGAT
>NZ_JRKB01000079.1:0-6449 GCF_000800945.1 Plesiomonas sp. ZOR0011 | reverse complement strand
CCACACACCGGATTGACAATTAGAAGCAATTAACGCAACACGTACTGTATTTGGGTGCAGAAAGCGACCAATTACTACCAGATTCGCCTGTCAATGTGCATGCTACCTTTTCGTTGTTGTAGCCTTGCTTTATCGTGCTGATACCGCAATATTTGTGTACGCCTAAATTAACTACACCACCGCCAATACAAAACTGACGAGTATCACCTACTCCGGCACTACTTTGTTTCCACACACCGGATTGACAATTAGAAACATTGAGCTCGGCAGAAGGAACCTGAGCCACTCAATGTCCAAATTTGGTTGTATTGATAGACTCGGCAGTCTGCACGGCTCCACCCAGAATTATTTGTTTGCGCGGAAACCTCAGACAAGGCGCAGTATGTGAATTGCCCCAATCTCCTTGTGCCTGTCTTTCCATCGACATAGAAATCTCGGACGTTGCCAACACCTGTTAGTTTTTTCCACACACCGGATTGACAACATGATAGATGGCTAAATGTCTCGCCATAAAATCTGAGTGGAATTAGCAATGTCACCAGATATTGAGTACCTATCACCTTTTTTCAGGATCGTGCTACAAGTACCTCCTTTTGCATTACATGCTATTTTGCTGTTTACATCGATTCGCAAATAACGATCTGCGCCAAAAGATATTACAACCAAGTAGCCGTTAGACGAAGCAACTCCTGAGCTTGGCACGTTGCGGAAATCGCTCATTCTCCTTGCCGCAACCAACGATCTCCACACACCGGATTGACAATTGAATGTTTATCTATAGTCATGTAGTTTTGACCGCTTTGCTTTATTAAAGATGGTTGAATAAAACAATGGCAAAGCGTCTAAAAAAAATACAATTAATGAATGCGCTTGATAGATATTACGACACAGTATCTCGTTTCAAAAAAGGGGCTCAGCAAGAGTTCTACCGGATTTCAACCCTAAAGAAACATGCAATTTCTCACTCATTTCTATCTGATATAACAAGTGTCGATGTGGCTTGTTATAGAGATGACCGCTTGTCTATAGTTAATGAGAAAACAGGAAAGCACATATCACCAAACACTGTCAGACTTGAGATGGCTCTTTTGTCTAACCTATTCAATATTGCAAGAATGGAATGGGGCGCTTGTAAGTTAAATCCTGTTGACGGTGTTAGAAAGCCAAAAGCATCAGGCGGTAGAACTCGCCGATTAAAAAAAACAGAAGAAAACAAAATATCTCGTTACTTTTTATCAAAGGGTAACGTCGAAGCTGATTGTATTTTCAAACTGGCGTTAGAAACAGCTATGCGGCAGGGAGAGATATTATCACTGGCTAAAGACTGTGTGGTTCTTACTAGGAAGGTGATTGTTTTAAATGATACTAAAAATGGAGACCAACGAACGATTCCACTAACTGATGTTGCTATGAATCTGATAAAGCCATTTATGACTACTTCAGGGAATCAAGTTTTCTCATATACCTCTAACGGATTTAAATCTGCCTGGCGATTGGCAATGATTGATTTAGGCATTGTTGATTTACACTTTCATGATTTGCGACATGAGGCAATTAGCCGATTAGTGGAAATGGGGACTTTGAATTTGATTGAGATTGCCAGCATCTCTGGTCACCGTTCTATGTCGATGTTGAAGCGATATTCACATATCGATTCATCAAAGCTGCACTCAAAGATAAATAAAGGGAGGAAAATGAAGAAAGTAATGTTCCCTGCTTATCCAGCCATTGTTAGGCACTTAGATGACATGGTTGTAGTAGATATTTTTGATCTTGCTCTGGTTGTTGAAGTGTCAAATGATACTGACGATTGGGTGAGCGTTGCTGAGGTTGAGCTTCTAAGAACACTTGCTGCTAGTTATTCAATTGGTATTAGGCCAGCATTACCTAGTGATGTTCATTTGGGGGGCGATACGGTAATGATTGCACCTATACCTCAACGATTTATTGAAACATGTAGAAAGTAGCAGTTTGGTTTGTAACTGCTCGGCGAGTGGATAGAGGGAGTTAGTTGTGTGTGATAAGAGTGATGAGGCGTATATAGCAAATGCATTTAAATTAGTTAATGCGTTTTCATATTGGCACGGTGGTGTTTTCTATCAAATAGATAAATGTGAGGAAATTAAAGGTAAATTAAGTGGTTTGCCTGATGAAGAGCGAAAAATGGTATGTGATGTTCTTTCAGGCGTTCAATGCTATCTCTCGGATGTTTTTCACGCTGGCGAACTCAAAAAAGAGCACTACATGAAAACTGAACCTGACACTCAGATTGCATCAAACTAAACGTTAATAAACTCTCATCCTTCTAAGAGAATTGCCAATTAAATGCTAATTGGCTCAACTTCTTACTGTATAAAATCAGGAAACGTTATGACTAACAAAACGTTGATTAGTATCTTGGCGCTTGCTTTTCTTTCAGGGTGCCAAGCACAGCCGACACAGAAAACAAACCAGCTGACGCCACAAGAATTTAATGCTGATTGCGTAAGTAAAACTCGTGAGCAGCTTTATGTAGCTAATGCCATCAATAATGTGTCACCTAAGCAAACAAGTTACTTTCTTTCTAATGCAGATCGTCTATCCGTGAATTGGGATGGTGATGCTATTGAATTGTTGGCCCAGCTGGCTCGTCAGCGTGGGCTGAACTTTGCTTATACTGGTGTTCGACTGCCTCTCCCTGTCAGCGTGCATGATAAGAACATTTCGTTTGAAGGGTTGTTGCGTCAGCTGAAAATGCAAATTAACTGGCGAGCAACGCTGATTCAGAATCCGACAGAGTTACGTCTGTATTTCTCGTTACCAGAGAAGGGAGGTCGGTTAGCATGAAAAAAATCGCACTAGCAGGCCTGCTGTTATGTTGCGCGATTCCCTCGTTTGCTGAAGATGCTCCGCCGGCAGGTGTTCAGGATTATTTGAATCCTGCGGTCAATGACTACAACGGCTTGAGCGATACGGTTTGGCAGATGCTGAATGATGCTGGCCAAACAGTGGGATTTCAGGGAGGGAAGGCTGAGCGTGCTTGGGAGTTGCGTCAAATACTAACGGCTCGTGATGGCGTTCTTAACAAGATGTACGACTTCCGGCCATTGATTAGTAGTCAGGGGTACTTGCCGGCAGTAATTGTGACTGCCACTGATTTAGCCCATATCACACCGAATCAAATTCGCACGGCATATAGAACGTATAACATTCTAACGCCAGCACGTTTTGTCAGTAATCCCCCGAATTGGCGTAATTGGCTGTTACTTGGCTTAGCGCAGCATCGAATTGCCGCTCCTGATGCCAGCGTTCGACCTAAAAATCGGAAAGAGAAAGCGGTATGGGAAGAGGCTGTGCGCAAAGGCTGGGAAGAGGGCCGTCAAAGTGCTGATAGAACGCTTGAGGCCAATTTTAATCGACTGACACGTGATTATGCTGGCATGTTGCGATATTCAACTTTACTGCAGCAGGGCATGATTCAGGCTCCTGACATTAAGGAAAGTCAGCAGAGCGTAACTGGTTCGCGTGATGCTCTCATGATTGGCGATAAAGTTAAGGAAATTAAAGATCCGGCTGGCTTTATCGTGAATAAAGAAAAGTGGCGACCAACTATTCGGAAGGGCTCGGAATGACATTACCGGCGTTTCCGTTCAATGAGTTTGGTGGATTTAATGGCGAAAGTTTCCGTAGTTTTTTAGTGCATTGTGCGCGGTATAACGTGTCGGACATTTTTATCCAGGGGGGCGGTCACCTTGTCGTTGATTTGTATGGCCGCAAAGTCCGCGCAAGTGCTTTTCGTATTGAGCCGCCACAACTTAATCGGTTATTAGATGAAGTGTTTTCTGAACAGATTAAAGGTGAGCTTAAAGCAGGAAAGGGGCTAGATAGGGCATTACAACTATCAGGGGACATGAATAATCGTTACGGACTTGAGCGTGGCGAAAGCCTTCGCTTCCGATGCAACTTTGTGCAAGCGACCATCGGCGATTATGACATGGTTCCTGCTGTTACGATCCGAACCATCCCAACAAAAATTCCTGCGCTTGCTAGTCTTGGGTTAGAAGATGATCTGTTCCCTTATCTTTTACCGCATAAGGGGCTAGGGCTTGTTGTCGGAAAGACTGGCTCTGGTAAATCAACACTTCTGGCGTCTATCTATCAATACTGCGCGATGAATTATCCTGACCGCAAAATCGTAACTGCTGAAGATCCAATCGAGTTTTTGCTGAATTTTCCAGATGCCATTTTGATGCCTGAACAATCGCAAATTGGCCGTGATGTTGAGTCATTTGCTGAGCATTTGCGGCTGACATTGCGCCGAGCTCCTGGGGTGATTGGAGTCGGCGAGATTCGTGATCCAGAAACGCTCAGTGGCGCAATCATGAATGGCCAATCAGGACATGCGTGTTTATCAACAATGCATACTGACTCTCCGGGAGAAACTATACCGCGAGCGCTGATGTTGGTTCCTGTTGAGCAGCGTGAGGCTATGGCGCACAACCTACTCAACAATCTGCAGTACGTTATAGCTCAGCGGCTCTTGAGAACAACCGATGGTAAACGCCAATCGATTAGAGAGTATCTGGTATTTGATGATCAGATTAAAGCGGCTCTCAGCAATCTGGATTATCGCGAGTGGCGTCAATGGATTGATAACCACTTGAGCAGTAAAAACGCTCGAATGGCTGATAAAGCATGGCTGCTTTTTCAAGAGGGTCGCATTGATAAGAAAGAACTTCTCACTGTGATTAGCCCGATGGAAGCGGCTCGACGGGAGGGTAAGTGAAAGTATGTGAATGGCGAGATGCAGGAAGACGGCTTGAGATTTTCGGAATACCTGTGGTGCTAATGACATTGTATCTAGCGTGGTTTCGATGGCCATCTATGAACACTATTTACATTGTCACCGGAATCATCCTTTTCTTTCGTGTCTTATCTTTCTTTGGTTTCACCATCACCGTGCTGTGGCAGAGAATGATATTTCTTGTTCGGGGTAAAAGGCTGACCGGGCGTCCGTGGTGGTATCGAAAATTCTTTGAATAATTGAGGCTAGAAAATGGAGAAACGCACGTACCTAGCAATGTCTAAGGAAGATAAAAATAAAGCAGTTCGTGCTGCGGGGAAACTTCCTGACGGTAGCTATCCGTTGCGATATGATAAATCGCAAAAACTCTGGTTTGCGGTTGATGGCGCGGATCTTGAGAAAGTAAAAAAGTGGTTACCTGAGAATATTGCAACAGGAGAAAGGCAGCAGGTTGACCATGATCTTCATCCTGATGAAGAGTTTGCAAAAGTTTTAAGCGAGGCTGGTTTTATTCTTCCTGATAACGGCTTGCCTATTATGGATGGAAAGCGCCATAGAGTTGCAACCGAGGGAGATAAGTCTGGGGCTAAATCTGGGGTTTATCAGGGTTTCATGGATGGCCATCCGGCAGGATGGTTTCAAAATCATCGAGCAAGTGATGGTAAAGTAAATTGGAGCTCTTCTGGTAACTATCGTTATGATCCCGCAGAACAACTAAAAGTACGAGCTTTAGCTGCTCAGAAACGATGGGATAGGCAAATTCAGTCTAATATCGATTTTGCCAATATTGCAAAACGGCTATTGTCTCAGTGGAAAAGAATGCCGTCGGCAGAAGATTCACATCCATACTTGCTACGTAAACAAGTGCCTGCAACAATTGGGGTTAAACAAGATAGATATGGTAACTTGGTTATTCCACTGCAGAATACCAATAACGAGTTACGTTCTTTGCAATACATTCCTCCTGACGGAACAAAAAACCTGAAGGCGGATGCAGAAAAAACGGGTAATTATTTTGTTGTTGGTGGTGTCTTATCTCCGCAGCAACCTATTTTATACGCTGAAGGTTATGCAACGGCTGCTAGTCTGCATTTGGCGACAGGGATGCCAGTCGTTATGACTGTCGATGCCGGCAATCTCGTTACAGTATCAGGAAAAATTAAGCAGTGTTATCCAGATACGCCACATATCATTTTTGGTGATAATGATTTTACCTCAAGGAATGCTAAAGGAGAGTTAGAGAATAAGGGATATATAAAAGCTAATGAAGCTGCTGAAGCTATTGGTGGTGTGTATATCATTCCCATGTTTACTGAAAGTGAACAAGCCCAGGCGTTTGCAGGGTTAGCTTCATTTAGTGATTTTAATGATATTCACGTTACACATGGCTTGTCTGCTGTCCGTGATCAAGTTGCTTCTGTATTAGACAAATTTATCCCTCACTGGCGTCAAAATATAAAAGAGGACTACGCCATGCCAGATTCGAGTAATTTACATCATATCGTGGAAGATCAGCCTGAAGCGCTTTCACCTGCACCAATGCCAGTAGCAGAGCCGGATAAACCAGAACCGACGGTAAGTGAACCAGAACCAACGGCAGAGCCGGATAAACCAGAACCGGCAGCAAGTGAACCAGAGCCAACGGCAGAGCCGGATAAACCAGAAC
>NZ_JRKB01000078.1:0-33949 GCF_000800945.1 Plesiomonas sp. ZOR0011 | reverse complement strand
TCTTATCTCTTATCTCTTATCTCTTATCTCTTATCTCTGGTCCCTTTGTTAATCGGCTTGGGCGCTGTTGTACCGTTCTCTTTTCTGCAGGATGAATACACGGGTATTTGCCGGCGGCAGGGCTTTGCCGTTTTTGCCGTTGGGTGGTGGGGAGATTGCCGCTAAAGATTGATACGTGGTGTTGAGCCTAGTGTGGTGCAGGTCAGGCAGAGCTATGCCTAGCGTGCGGCGCGTGGGCAAATGGCCTGCCGGGAAATGACAACCGGCGGTGTCTTGGCATTAAGTTTGCTTTACCGTCAGACAGATGTATTCGGAGAATGATGATGGCAATCAGTTTCGATAAGGCGCTGGGGATCCACCAGTACACCCCAGGCCTGCGTAACCAGCGTACCGAAATGCTGGCCAGTAATATCGCCAATGCCGATACCCCAGGCTACAAAGCGCGGGATATGGACTTTTCTCAGGCGCTGGATCAAGCCATTGCGCAGGGCAGTGACCAGTTAAGCGGTGGCAGTTTGGCGATGACCGATTCTCGCCACATTGCGGCGTCTGCCGATTTTTCTGGCGTGAAGGGATACCGCATTCCCAATCAGCCCGACAGTGGCGACGGTAACACCGTAGATTTGCAGGTGGAACGTAACCTGTTTATGGAAAACACCATTGAATATCAGGCTTCCCTGCAGTTTCTGGGCAGCAAGTTTTCCGGTCTGAAAAAAGCCATTCGCGGAGACTAAGCATGAGTCTGTTTAATGTATTTAACGTGGCCGGTACGGCCATGAGCGCGCAGTCAGTACGACTGAACACCACCGCCAGTAACTTGGCCAACGCCGACAGCGTGAGCAGCTCCGCGGATCAAACCTACAAAGCGCGTCATCCGGTATTCAATGCGGTGTTGGACGATGCGATGAGCGATTCGAGCAGTGTGCCGGTATCGGTCGCGGGCATCATTGAAAGCCAAAAGCCGCTGGATATGGAGTACAGCCCTGATCATCCGTTGGCGAACAAAGACGGTTATATCTTCAAGCCAAATGTGAATGTGATGGAAGAGATGGCGGACATGATTTCTGCATCGCGCTCTTACCAGACCAACGTGCAAGTCGCCGATGCGGCCAAGCAAATGGCCATGCAAACCCTGAATCTGGGTAAGTAAGGAGTAACAGATGATTGACCCTACCTTACGTAGTAATAACTACCTAGAGCAGGTGAGCCGGCAAAGTAATGCCGCCGGTGGCAACTCGGCAATTACGGGCAAACAAAAAACAGCGGCTGATGGCACCGATAAAACCAGCGATGCGGACAATACCCGCCCGAATGAAAATCCAACGGGGGGGGCAACGTCTTCCCTGACGCAACAAGATTTTATGCGTCTGTTGACGCAACAGCTGGCGTATCAAGATCCGTTCAATCCGGTCAGTAACGATCAGATGGTGTCGCAGATGGCGTCATTCGCCACCGTGGATGGCATCAACAAGATGGGCGATCAGTTTGCGGTGATGAACCAGCTGATGGGCTCTGGCCAGGCACTGCAGGCGTCATCGCTGGTGGGTCAAGACGTGTTGTTGCCAACCTCGGATGTATGGCTGGAAAACGGTCAGGTCAGCGGGGCGATCTTCTCCAAAAATGGTGAGAAGCTCAACAACCTCTCGATTCGCGTTGAAGATGAAAATGGCCAGCTGATCAAAACCATTGATATGGGCGGCGAGAAAGATGGCGTGATCCGCTTTAACTGGGATGGTACCGATAAAGACGGTAATCCGGTTCCAGAAGGCAAATACAAGCTGAAAGCGACTGCCGAGATTGAAGGCGAGAACAAGGATATTACCGATCAGTTGGCGACGTATCACCGCGTGAGCAGCGTGGTATTGCAGTCCGATGCCGGTGCGCTGATCAACGTCAAGGGTGTCGAAGGCGGTATTCCACTCGGTAACATTCTGGAAGTGGGCAAAGTGAGTGATTCAGATGGTGGTTCGGGCGGCTCTGATGACAAGAAACCGTATACGCCGGTAATGCAAACCGCACTGATGAACGACAACGATAAAGAAGAAACTGACGAACAACGTTTACGGAGATTTTTATAATGTCGAGTATTTCCCTGAGTGGCCTGTTTGCTGCGCAAAAGGATCTGAGCACCACCAGTAACAACATTGCCAACGCCAATACTATCGGCTTTAAAGAATCCCGTGCCGAATTTTCGGATGTGTATTCTTCCTCCATTTTCTCAAACCCGAAAACCACCGTCGGCGGCGGTGTGCAGACGTCGATGATCTCCCAGCAGTTCCATGAAGGCTCGACCCGTTATACCAATAACCCACTGGATTTGCGGGTTAACGGTAAGGGCTTTTTTGCCGTCAGTAACGGCATGGATTACAAAGATGTCAGCCTGACGCGCGCCGGTGAGTTTAAGCTGAACAAAGATAACTACATTGTGAACTCAGCCGGTCAGTATCTGCGGGTGTTGCCAGTAGATGCCAAAGGTCAGGCGTCTTCCGTGAGTTTGCAAGCCTCTAGCCCGGTACAGGTACCCACCGAGGCCGGTCAGCCGTCGGCGTCAACCAAACTGGATATTGGGGTAAACTTGCCTGCCAACCAAGCAGCTGTCACTAAAACGCCGTTTGATTTTGACGATCCGGATACTTACAGCAAATCCACTTCAACCAGCATCTATGACTCATTGGGTAACAGCTACTCGATGACCACCTACTTTGCTAAAACAGCCGATAACACGTGGGAAGCCTATACCACGGTGACCGATAAAGACGGTAACGAAAAAGCATTGGATATCGATGGCGGTGAAGCGAGTGGCGGTACTGGCCAAAAAGGCGTGAAGCTGGAGTTCAACAGTGATGGTTCACTGAAAACGCAAAAACCAACCAATCCGAAAACGGTCAGCATGGCGGCCGCCGGCATCAATTTGAACGGTGCCGATACAGCGCAGACCTTAGAAATTAATTTCGATAAGCCGACACAGTACGCCTCTGATTTTAACGTGAAAAAGATCAACGAAAACGGCGTGGTCGTGGGTCGTCTGACCAAGGTGGATATCAGTCCTGACGGTTTGCTGGTGGCGAACTACAGCAACGGTAAGAGCGAGTATCTGGGTAAAGTGATGCTGGTAACCGTGCCGAACGAACAAGGTCTGACTCAGATTGGTGGCACCCAGTGGCGTGCGACACCAGATTCTGGTGCGATGCTGATTGGCGAGCCAGGTAAAGGCTCCAACGGTAAGATCATGAGCGGTGCGCTGGAAGAGTCCAACACCAACATGACCATCGAGCTGGTGGATCTGATCTCGGCGCAGCGTAACTTCCAAGCGAACTCCCGTGCGCTGGAAATTGACCAAGGTTTGCAGCAGACCATCTTGCAGATCCGCTAATTCCATTTTGCCGTAACACATTTGCTTTCGCGCTGAGTTAGCCCGCCAAGATCCACGGTATGGGCATAACTCAGCGTTTTAATAGCAGCAAAGTGTACTCGGCCGCATTATCTCACTCGCACTGACGTGAGCGAGGCATATGGCATGTTTCTTGTAAGCATTTTTCAGCAGTTAAGTTTGTAAGACGTATGCCTTATACAGATGCGGCCATACCGATGTCGGTATGCGCCTATGCCGCGATGCATAGTGTGGTGAACGCAACTGTTTTACCGATTTTCAGCAAGGGCCAGTAATCAGACATGGACAAGATGCTGTACATCGCCATGAGCGGTGCCAAGCAGAACCTGCAAGGTGTGCGGGTGCACGCCAATAATTTGGCGAATGCCAACACGCAGGGGTTCCGCAAAGATTTTGAACAGGCTCGCGCCATGCAGGCGTATGGCGAAGGGCTGCCGTCACGGGTGTTCAGCATGACTGAGCGTCCGGGCAGTGACTTTACCCACGGCGGCTTCATGAGCACTAACCGTGATCTGGACGTCGCTATTGCCGGTGACGGCTGGTTAGCCGTGCAAGCCGCTAATGGCGGTGAAGCCTATACGCGCGCCGGTCACCTGCAACTGGATGAAAATGGCCAGTTACGCAACGCTGCCAATCAGCCGATTTTGGGCGAAGACGGCAACCCCATCACGCTGCCGCAGCCACTGGCCAAGGTGCAAGTTGGCTCTGACGGCACTATCTCGTATTTGCCAAAAGGCGCGCCGCCAGACGCCATCGAACAAGGTGGCCGCATCAAGCTGGTGAATCCGTCGATTGCCTCACTGGTGAAGGGCGCTGATGGCCTGTTTCGCACCCAAGATGGCCTGCCACAGGCCGCCGACCCGACGGTGTCACTGGTGAGCGGTAAGCTGGAAGCCAGTAACGTCAGTGCCGTGGGTGAGATGGTACAGATGATTGATTTGCAGCGTCAGTTCGATATGCAGGTCAAGGCCATGAAAGCGGCCGAAGAGAATGATTCGGCTCAAAGTCAGCTATTAAAAATGAGTTGAGCCCGTTTTCAGCGCAGGCCTAAGCGCCTGCACTGATAAAGAAGGAGAATGCCATGGATCCCGCTCTGTGGGTCAGTAAGACCGGTCTGGATGCCCAGCAAACTAACATTCGCAATATCTCGAACAACATTTCCAATGCCAGCACCGTGGGCTTTAAAAAAGGCCGGGTGGTATTCGAGGATTTGCTGTACCAGAAAATCAACCAACCGGGTGCAACGTCAGCGCAAGATGACACCATGCCATCCGGTTTGATGCTGGGTAGTGGTACCAAAGTGGTGGCCACGCAGAAAAACTTCCAGCAAGGCGGCGTGCAAGTGACCAGCAACACCTTCGACATGATGATCGACGGTGATGGCTTCTTCCAGATCCGCATGCCAGATGGCTCGACCGCTTACACCCGTAACGGGCAGTTCCAGCGCGATGACGAAGGTAACTTGGTCACCGCGGGTGCCGGTTATCCGGTGGAGCCGAACATTTCGGTACCGGCGGATGCGACTTCCGTTACCGTCAGCGCCGATGGTCAGGTTTCTGCGCGTCTGCAAGGGCAAGCCGAAGAGCAGCAAGTCGGCCAGATCACCTTGGTCAGCTTTGTAAACCCGCAAGGTCTGGAGCCGATCGGGGAAAACCTGTATCTGCAAACCGGTGCCAGCGGTGAAGCACAAGAAGGTACGCCAGGTTTAGATGGTCTGGGCAAAATCAAGCAGGGCGCGTTGGAATCCTCCAACGTGAACGTAACCGAAGAGCTGATCAACTTGATCGAAGCGCAGCGGGTGTTCGAAATGAACTCCAAAGTGATCTCCTCGGTAGATGAAATGCTGGGCTATGTGTCACAGCGCTTGTAATGCAGGTAAGAACTAACGTCATGCGATTGGGTTGGTTAGGGATAGTGATCGGTTGCCTGTGTTGGCAGCCGGTACACGCGGCGCGCATCAAAGATGTGGCCGTGGTGGAAGGGGTGCGTAGTAACCAGTTAGTGGGTTACGGTCTGGTGGTGGGTTTGACCGGCACCGGTGAAAAGAGCCCGTTTACCGAGCAGAGCTTCAAGGCGATGCTGCAAAACTTTGGCATCCAGATCCCGGCCAACGTTAAGCCGAAGATCAACAACGTGGCTGCGGTAGCGGTAACAGCCGAGTTGCCGCCGTTTACCAAGCAAGGGCAGACCGTGGATGTCACGGTGTCGTCGCTGGGTGAAGCCAAAAGTCTGCGTGGCGGTATGCTGCTCCAAACCATGCTGAAAGGCTTGGATGGTCAGGTGTATGCGGTGGCGCAGGGCAGTTTAGTGGTCGGCGGTTTTAGCGCCGAAGGCAATGACGGCTCTAAGGTGCAAGCCAACACCCCGACCGTAGGCCGAATTCCAAACGGTGCGACGGTGGAGCAGGAAGTGCCAACTCCGTTTGATCGCGGCGATTTCATCACCTACAACCTGCACAGTGCGGATTTTACCAGCGCCCGCCGCATGGCCGAGGCGATCAATGACACCTTAGGTGGCCAAATTGCCCAAGCGGTTGATGGCACCTCGATTCGAGTACGCGCGCCGCGCGATGCTACCGAGCGGGTGAATTTCCTGTCGACGGTGGAAAATATCGATTTTGATCCGGCGGAAGAGGCGGCCAAGATTGTGGTCAACTCCCGTACTGGCACCATCGTGGTTGGTCAGAATGTACGTTTGCGTCCCGCGGCCATTACGCATGGCGGCTTGACCGTGACCATCAACGAAAATCTCAACGTCAGTCAGCCAAATCCATTGTCGCAAGGGCAAACGGTGGTGACGCCGCAATCTAACGTCCAAGTCGATCAAAACAAATCCAAGATGGTGAAGTTTGATCCGGGCGTGACCCTCGACGATCTGGTGCGGGCGGTGAACGATATTGGCGCGGGCCCGTCTGATGTGATGGCGATCCTCGAAGCCTTGAAACAGGCTGGGGCGATTCAAGGTGAGTTGGTGGTGATCTGATGGACAGCGGATTTGTTGATGCCAGTACTTATCATGACTTAAACAGCCTCAGCCGTATGCGTGAGGCGGCGCTGAAAAATGATAAGGATGCGCTGCGCGCAGCAGCCAATCAGTTCGAGGCCACCTTTATGCGCCAGATGCTGAAAAGCATGCGTGACGCTAACTCGGCCTTCAAATCCGAAGACTCGCCGTTTAACTCGCCGTCGGCAGATTTTTATCAGCAGATGTATGACGAAGAGCTGGCGGCGGAGCTATCGCGCAAAGGCTCATTGGGGCTGGCAGATCTGCTGGTCACGCAATTGGGCGGTAAAGACGCCAAGCATGAGGGCAACAGCGCTGCACCGGTCGCTCAGGCCGGTGGCGATCTGCTCTCTGAGCTGCGCCTGCGCAAAAATAAATCCTCCGGTCTGCATCAACCCGATCCGGTGACGGGCATCGCGAGTCATCGTAAAACCCGCTCGGTGGGAACCGATGACAATTTGCCCGACGCGCCAGAAGACGGTTTTTCTAGCGCGCAAGAGTTTGTGGCGACCTTGTTCCCGCATGCCTTGAAAGCGGCTAAAAAGCTGGGGACGACGCCGGCTATTTTGATTGCGCAGGCCGCCTTGGAAACCGGTTGGGGCAAGAGCATCATTCAAAACGCCGCCGGCAGCAGTAATAACCTGTTTAACATCAAAGCCGGTAAGAGCTGGGATGGCGATAAGGTCACCGTGCGTACGCTGGAGTATTTCGACGGTACGGCGGTGAACGTGACTTCTCCATTTCGGGCCTATGACAGCTTTGCCGATAGCTTTGAGGATTACGTGCGTTTCTTGCAAGAAAACGGCCGTTACGCGCAGGCGCTCAAACAGGCCGCCAATCCTGAAAACTACATCTCGCATCTGCAAAAAGCCGGTTATGCCACCGACCCGCGCTATGCCAATAAGGTCATCAGTATTCTGCGCCGTGTCCAGTCACTGCTGGAATAACGCGCCTAGACGTCATCTATTTTGTCGGAACCCGTGAACATGATGCAATTTCGCCGAATCTCTACCCTGCTGGTACTGCTGTGCGGGATCACGCTAGTTGGTTGTGCTAGCCCCAATAAACCGATTGCCGATGATCCCAACTGGGCACCGGTCGAGCCGCCGCCAGCGCCAAAGCCACCGGTTGAGCTGACAGGCTCCCTGTTTATTAAACCGCAAGGCGGCGGGATGTATTCGGATATCAAGGCGCATCGGGTGGGTGACATCATCACCGTGCAGCTGATGGAAAACACCAAAGCCAAGAAAAACGCCAAGACCGACTTGAGCAAAGAGAGCAACGCCAGCTTGCCAAGCCCAACCATTGCCGGTCGTCCTGTCACCATCAACGGGGTGCCGGTTTCCTTTGGTATCACTAACAGCAATGACTTTAACGGTGGGGCAGCCGCCGATCAGAGCAACAGCCTAAGCGGCTCGATTTCGGTGGAAGTGATTCAGGTGCTGTCGAACGGTAACCTGCGTGTGCGCGGCGAGAAGTGGATCACCTTGAATAATGGCGAAGAGTTCATTCGCCTGACCGGCACGATCCGCCCTGAAGACATTAGCCCAGATAACGTAATTGCCTCGGTGAAAGTCTCCAATGCGCGTATCCAATACTCCGGTACCGGTGCGTTCTCGGATACCCAGAAGCAGGGTTGGTTGTCACGCTTCTTTAATAGCGAGTGGTTCCCGTTCTGATTCGGGTAAAGTTTTTCTGAGTACGGCAGATACATATCAGGTAGCTGCCGTCGTCTGAACTGGCTAAACGCAGGTTCTGGGCACATCAGATTGAGGAGAAGGTAATGAATGATCTACTGCAACTGGGCATGAGCGGTGTATTGGCTAACCAAGCTCAGCTTCGGGTAACCGGTAACAACATCAATAACGTCAATACCATCGGTTACAGCCGTCAGGTTGCGGTTCAGACCACCAACGGAACCCAGTATCAGGGCAACCTGCAGTTCGGTACCGGTGTGAACATCACCGAAGTGCGTCGTGTGTACAGCACTTACGCCAACAACGAACTGAACATGGCGACCACCAAATTCTCCAACGCCACTCAGCGCACCACCGGGTTGACCGAGCTGGATAACTTGCTGTCGAAGGTGGGGATTAAAATTCCGAACACCCTCAACAGCTGGTTTGATGCGGTGAATAAACTGGGCGACGCGCCGAATGATGTTGCACTGCGCCAGCAAGTTCTTGAACAGGGAAAAAACCTCTCCGCCCAGTTCAATAACCTGCACAGCACCCTCGATAACAAAGTTAATGAACTGAATGATCAGCTGACCGGCAGCGCGCAGCGGGTTAACGATATCGCCAAAGAGTTGGCCGATCTGAACAAAACCATCGTCGAACAAGGCGGTAGCTCCAACGAGATGGAAGACCGTCGTCAGGCGCTGCTGGACGAACTGGCCGAGTACACCCAAGTCTCGACGGTGCCGAAAGACGATGGCTCGATGAACGTCCTGATTGGTGGTGGTCACACCCTGGTGTCCGGTGGCGACAGCGCCAAAATCAAGATGGTGGATGGCTCACCCGATCCTCGTCAAAGCCAAATGGCGATTAGCTGGGGTAACAGCAGCAAGCTGCTCAACGGCCAGTCACTCGGCGGCAAGCTGGGTGCGATGTTTGAAATGCGCGATGTGCATATCCCGAAGGCGATGGATCAAATCGGTCTGATGGCGATAGGCATTGCGGATGCGATTAACAAGCAGCAGCAACAAGGCTTGGATCTCAATGGCGATATCGGTCAAAACATGTTCACCGATATCAATAGCGATCAGGCCAAGCAGAGCCGTGCTATCAGCAACAATCCGGGCTTGGATCTGGGCGTCAACATTGATGATGTCAGCAAACTCAGTGCCGGTCCGTTCCAAGTCGAGTTTGACGGTAAAGATTACATTCTGCGTGATAAGAGCGGTAACGAGCTAGAAAAGCTGACGCCGAAAGGCACGCCGATGAATGGTTTAAGCTCTGATAAATACGGCTTCACGCTAGAGATCAACGGCGGCACTATCGCCAAAGGCGATAAAATTGAAATTCGTCCAACCCGCCAAGGTGCTGCGGATATCGGTATGAACATGACCGATCCATCGCAAATCGCTGCGCAAGGCATTACCAACAAAGGTGAAGCTAACAAGGGCAGCGGTAGCGTGAATGTCTCGGTGAAAGATAAAGCCGATCCAAATTATCCGATTGATGGCCGTAAACTGAATATCGAATACTTCGATGATGGTGGCAAGTTGTCATACCGCATCACCGATGGTGGCGAGCCACCAAAAGAGCTGCAAAAAGGCGAGTATACCGCAGGCGCTAAAGTGAACGTGGGCGGGATGGAAATTACCCTCGGCGGTAAACCGCAAGTCGGTGATTCTTTCAGCATCGATATGGACCCTGCTTCTGGTAGCAACACCAACTTGCTGGCAATGCAAGATCTGCAGAACAGCAAAATCATGGGTAACGGCACCCAGACCCTGTTCGATGTGTACGAAAAACTCAATACGGATATCGGTGCGGCGCAGTCATCGGCTATGCGTGATTACAGCCACACCAAACTGGAGTATCAGAGCGCGGCAACTCGCGCTAGCAGTGTCTCCGGTGTGGATCTGAACGAAGAGGCCGGTAATTTGATTCGCTATCAGCAGTCTTACTCAGCCAGTGCGCGGATCATTACATTAGCCGACGATATTTTTAAAACCCTGATGGGCGCGCTGGGCTGATTAACGCTTCAATGAGCCGTGCCCAAGAAGACCGGTTTAGACCGGTCTTTGCCAGACGTTTTACCGATTACATTACAGGACCAGCATTATGATGCGTGTATCTTCTTTTCAGGACTACCGCCTGTTTACCACTAACATGGGGCAAAAGCAGGTTGAGCTGAGCAAAGTATGGAGCCAGATTGATTCTGGCAAACGGGTTCAGACCGCCGGTGATGATGCGGTGGCCATGGTCTCCATCCATAACCTTAAACAGCAAAGCACCCTGAATCAGCAGTACACCAACATGGCGGACTTGGCGCTCAATCGCTTAGGGCAGGAAGAGACCTACCTGAAAAACGCTGACGATTTGATTCAAAACAGCAAAGAGCGTGTGCAAGGGGCATTGAACCCATCACTGGACCAAGATGGCCGTAATGCACTGGCGCAAGACATGCAATCTAACTTAGATGCTCTGTTTGATCTGGCCAATACCCGTGATGAAGCCGGTAACTATATCTTCGGTGGCACCAAAACCGATCAACCGCCATTTTTCAAAGATGCCAGCGGTAAAATTCAGTACCGTGGCAACGATGAACAGCGTTTCATGCAGGTGGCATCTTCAATCCAAGTTCCGGTGAATGATTCTGGGGCAAAGCTGTTCCAGCAAGTGCCGAACCCATTTGGTGATTATCGACCGGATTACAATCTTAGCGAAGGCTCGGATTTCTTCATCAACAGCACCGAGAATCTGAAAGGTTCTGATGAGCAGTATGATGTCGAGTTTGTCAAAATGGCTGACGGTTCAACCGGTTTCCTGGCTAAAAATAGCAAGGGCGAGTACGTTCCTAAGCAGGAAGAAGATCCTGCACATCCAGGCACACTGTTACCTCCTGAACCACAGCCAGTAGATATGAAAAATGGTCAACTGGTGATCAATGATGGCAAGCAGGATCTGGCGCGGATCAAATTCAGCGGCGAGCCTAAAGTGTCAGATGATGGTGCGGATAAAGTCAGCATCAAGCCGGGTAAAACCATCGATGCATTCGAAGCGATGCAAGACGCAATCAAAAATGTGCAAGACGGCACTAACACCGGCAACATCAGCATGGGTCTTGCCGACCTGGATGCCATCAGTAAACACCTGAACTCGGTACGCGGTGAAGTGGGTACGCGCATGCAAGCGGCGGAAACCGCGAAAGAAGATCATGCCGATAATGATGTGGTGGTAAAAAGCGCGCTCTCTACTCAAGAGGATGTCGACTATCCGACCGCCATTTTGCAGATGACCATGCTCAGTAGCTCAATGCAGGCCAGTCAGGCCACGTTTATGAAGTTGCAGGGGTTGAGTCTGTTTAACTATATCTAAAGTTAATCTGCTATCGCTAATCGTTTAATTAATGGGCTGCAGATAACAAATGGCTTCTTTGGTGAAAAACCGCGCTTAGGCGCGGTTTTTTTACGCCTTTATCATGCCGAATACCGCAGAGAAACTGCCGAAAATGGCGTAATAATTGCTATGTCAGGCATATCAGTGACGGGCAATCAGAGGAAAAGATGTCAGACATACAGAACCTGCCTTCGGCAGAAGAGATCGAAGCGCATTTTCAACGTGGCGTGGAATTGTTTAATCAGGGCAACAAGGAAGATGGTTATCATGTTGTACGCCTGATGGCGGACCTGTGTACCGACAATTTTGCCTATCAGCATACCGCCGGTCTGATTGCCTTTGAAAACAACAACCAAGAAGCAGCCCAGCGCTATTTGTGGCGCGCCGCCGAGTGTGACCCAAACAACCTCGAACTCTATTTCACGCTGGCACAATCCTATTTTCGCAGTCAGCAGTACGTAAGCTGCCTAAACTTATTGACTGAGCTGGAACAGCATATTTCCGGTAGCGTCGAGCTTTTGACGCTGAAAAAAGAAGCCTACGAGCAAATTGGCGATAAAGCCAATGCCATGCGCTACCGTGCATTGCTGCGTGAAGTGCAACAAAGTGAAGAGATAGTGGAGCTGGAAACCACGCTGCAAGAGTATTACCAGCAAGCGCAAGCGCTGATCGAAAACGGCGATTTCTCTGATGCTGAGCTTTTGCTCTCAATGGCGCAAGAGCTCAAAGACGGTGATGCGGAGCACGATTTTCTGTGGGCTTATCTCTATCATCGCCAAGATAAAAATGAGCAGGCTAAAACTAAAGCTGAAATTGCTTACAAGAAAGGATTCCGTTCGCAAGGAGTTTACTATGTATACGGCTATATACTCAATGATTTAGGCGAATATCCTGCGGCACGCGAGATTTTACAGGAGGGTAGAAAGGTTTATCCACAAAGCCTGGTCATTTATGAAACTCTGGCCAAAAACTACCTCAAATCTGGTGCCTATGAGCAAGCACTTAAAGCTTACCGTAAGCTTAATACGGAAAAACCGTCAGATGAATACCGTATCCAGATGGTTATTGCCGAGTTTAAATGGCTAGAAAGCAGCAACAAAAATCTCAATTATTCAACGGTACGTCAGTTCCAAGACACGCTGCTGCCGTTGTATCACCAGTACCCAGAAAATACCGAATTGGCTGATGCCGCAGCCAAAATTTATCTGTGGGTGGGGATGGGGGAAAAAGGCGATTTAGTTTATCAGGATCTGATTGAGCGTTACCCTAATACAGTAGCACCTAAATGGAATCGGCATGCCTATCTTGCATTCACCGGACAAAATCAGGCATTTTTAGAGTCGTATGCATATGGTGAACAATGTGGGCAACGTGTAACTTTCGGTCGGGAGATTAACCGTTGGCAAGGTCAAAAGCTAAAGGATGATGAGTTTTTATTAATTTATGCAGAACAGGGAATTGGTGATGAAATTCGTTTTGCACACAACTATCGCTATGCTTTAAAGAATGCTAAAAACATTATTGTTTACACAGAGCCAAGATTAATTGAACTATTTAAGCTGTCTTATCCTGGAATAACATTTATTGCTTGTGGTTTCAGCAATGGCGTGCGTAATTACCCTAATGAAGAACAATACATAAATAATAAAACATATATTTGTGCTGCTGGTGATTTGATGGGCTTTGTTTTCAAAAGTGAAAATAGGCTATTATGCAGTGAATCCTATTGGACTATCCCTGATAGCATAAATAATTTATGGCGTGAGCGCATATCTAGTTTACCTAAGCGAAAGTATAATATCGGTATTTCTTGGCGTAGCGGTATGCGGAGCCAAGGCCGAAATATGGGAATGTTAGATATATCAGAATTAGCGCCACTATGGAAATTAGATGCTAACTTCATCTCATTACAATATGATGATGTTTCAAAAGAAATTAAAAAACTGAAAAATAAAAATGAGCAATTTTTCGTTTTTGATGACATAGATCAGAAAAATGACTTTTTATCAGTTGCAGGGCTAATGAGTCAGCTTGATCTAATTATCACTGTCGGTACATCGGTTGGTGATATTGCCTGTGCTGTTGGTACCAAGGTGATTACATTATGCCCTAAGTTTGTAAGCCTTGAGGAAAATAAATTATACAAGGCTCAACAATATAGTAGAGATTATTATATATTTGATCATTTTAATGTTGATCTGACAAACCTAGTAGGGATTGTTACTGATTATGTAGAATAACAAAAATTCAGGTCTTGAGTTAATGCAAGACCTGTATTTTAGATGTTAGAGAAACTTTTTTATTCCTGTAATAAATGAATTAATGCCAGAATAGTTAGCGAATACTTTGCTAGCATTATTTATTAATTGTTCTCTTTCTTCTGGTGACTGTACTAAATTATGCAGAAAAAGTACGGCCTGTTCTTCTGAAGAGGATATTTTGCAGCATGAAAAACTTGCTAACTTAGTTAGTTCATCAGCATCACAAAGATGCTTCACCGGTAATAATATAACTGACGCCGAATTATAAATTGATTCGAAAAGAGATATCCCATAACAGGATAAAATTATTGTTGATTCTGCAATTAATTCTTTTAAGTTTTTGGGTGACTCTACTACCGAAATTGTAGATTTATCAGGTATACACGGCTCGGTAGCTAATGGTCCTTGGACCCAAATAATTGGCCATGTAATGTGAGTGAGTAAGGATGGTAGGGTTTGGCCATAGCCTAGAGCATCACTTCCACCAGTTAAAATTAGGATTTGCTCTTTTTTATCTTTTTTGGGAAAGGATTCAAATAAATAGTTTTCCCAGCCACAAGATATTTTTTCATTATCAAACTTGTCATTAAAGCTTGGCACAAAAACCCAATCTAGGATATCAACTAAGTCAACCATTCTGTCGATTCCTATTATGTTATTAATTCTGGTTTTTTTTAGCTTTTTACAGCTTTCATGTAACTTATAAGTTGAAATTCTATCAGGGTTAAAATCAAGAATAACTAGGCGAGAGCTGTCATTTTCTATTGCTTGATAAAGAGCACTTTCACTTTGATACCATGTGCATTTGTTTATCATGGTAATGTCATGTTGTTCTTCACTGAGAATGTGAATATGCGCGCCAACACTGAGATGTTCTTGAAGACTATTCGCAATAATCTCACAACGCTTTAAGTGCCCTATGCCAATTTTACTGCTTATATGGCAATAAATGCTCACATTACTATATTCACAGTCTGGTTTTTTTTGATTAACATGGGCATTAATCATTCTTAGTGATTGGTCGAGTAATAGTTGGTCTTGAACCCATAGTAAATCAACAATTGAGTCACTAGGATTTTCTGCGTACCAGCGTTGATATATTTCGCGCATAAAATCGTAATCTGAGCGAGTATCTACTGAAATACGATGCTTTACTTTTGAAAAATCATTGCTATCAAAAATATACTCTTTAGAAAGAATTTCGTGCTGACGATCTGCATATCCTACATGTTCACGAGCCATTGGATTGTTGCTAGCATGGTTAAGCTTATTCCAGCCAGCTAAACTATAAAATGCCATACCTTCATGTAGACTTATGACATTACTATCAAGAACAATAGTATCGTTATTTGATAGCTTTAATGACTGAATTGCGTGATCAATAAAGGTTGGGTCTATTAACGGACAGTCACCACAAATATAAACAATAAAATCAGGCAACTCATCTTGAATGATTTCGTCAAGTCGGCTCATTAAATCATTCACGTCACCTGAATATGGCGTGCAATTAACATCATTATTGCTTGCCCATTCAATAAGAGGCTGATTAAACTGATCTGATGTTGTCGCAAGAGCGATGCTATCAATAGCATCGCATTTTTTTAAACGCTTTAATAATTGGCCGATCATAGGTATGCCATTTAATTTTAATAAATGTTTCCCAGGCAATCGGCTAGAGTTTAATCGCGCACCAATTATAGCTAATGTTTTACTCATGGAACGTTTCTCTTAATATAGGAGTTATAGAGTATTCAAAATCTAAAATACTACCATTTTCTTTTAGCGTTTCGTCTGCTTCGCAAAGCGAGAACCATACTCTATTAAGATATTGTTCATCAATTTTCTTGCTTGAAATCATAGGCAGAGCTGCACAAGATGCAGGATCCCAAGATAAGTTAATACCAAAGCATCCAGAACCAAAGTTTAATGTACCCTCTGTTGCACCTAATCCACTATTTGCTGAGACAATAGAAGACACCGGTTTTCCTTGGTCAATATCATCATTCAATACGAATTTCTCCTCGCTAAATGATCCGAGATGAGTTCCGTACCATGCTCTTTCACTACAGTCGAGTAGCGTATTAAATCCTAGGCGAATGGATGCTTCAGGGCGAGTCTTATCATCAAATATTATGCCGCAATGTAATTTTTCATTGCTAAAACGATAATACTTCGTTACCTTGCCTGTCTTTAGATACTGGTGACAATAAACAATAAGATCACCTGAGCCATCCTCTTTACCCAATTCATATTGTACTTTGTTTAGGTCTGTTACTCGATCTCTGTGTCTGAATCGTTCAATAATCAGGTGGTTGCTGTAAAAATCAGCGCCATAACTAATATGGTCAAAATATCCATGAGACAAGGTCCCAATGATTGGCGTGAAGTTGTGAGAAATGAAGGCGAGTTTTTCAATTGCTAAGCCCCTGTTCCCATTAAGTAACAACTGTATATGCTTTGTTTTTACCTGAAGTTTATTTCTTTCTTCGTCAAATTCAAAAATAATATCTTCGTGGTCTTGCCATGAGGATACATTAAGGGTTGTTATCTTTTCGCTGGCTTTAATCGGAAGCAGATCATAACGAGACTGTGTAAGGTGAGTTCTCAGATCGCTTGCCCATAAACGACAAAGTTTTTTCCATTCCTCATCAGTTACATTTTTTTTATTCTTTAATTTATTCAAATTCTGATGACAAATTGTATTTAGTAATAAATCATTGCGACCACTAACAGCCCAGCGCGTTATGTTGTATTTCGCTTGTTTTTTAACTGAAATAGGGTGCTGTGAGTTAGTAATATATAAACTCTCAATAAACGATGTAGACTCGTTGAGTAGCTTGCATGGTAATACCCACTGGTATACATCTGAAGCGTTTAGCGCGTCAAATAAAACTTTAATTCTATCCCATTCACCATCAATTATTTTTGCTTCTGATTGATAGCGGCCTGGACGAAAGTCAAAAACTTCTGCATCGCTACCATATACAGGGAATGCAATTGAGGATGATTTTCGTACTTTAATTAAATAATTTAAGTAATCATCTAAAGTTAGATCTCGATGAACATAAAATTGGAATTTTTGAAATCCAATGGCATGATTCCATATGACTTTGATTGTACGTCCTGTTGCACTAATAAGTTGCTGAGGTTTTTCTAATAAATCACTAGACCACTCAGGATTATGTGAGTAAGGGTTGTCCCATTCGACGACTACTGCCTCAAATCCAGCATCAATATAGATATCGAGAAGACCAGCGGAAACGGATTGCTCATTAAGATACGCGATTTTTGGTGTGTATTTTAATAAGTCAAAATATGTTTTCTGGCCAATTCTAAGATTGTGCGAATTGACTATCGCAGGAATGAGGGGGCCAATTATTTGACTGTCACCACTTGCAATCAATTCACACTTGTTTTTATGTAATAATTCTCTGAATGTGCTGACCCAATGTTTGTCTACTTGGTTAATCGATTCAAGAGTATAGGCTGTCATTTCGATACCTACAGGTATACCTGACTCAGCTAATCGGAGTAAAGGCCAGTAGCACCGCTTAACGATATCCGCATGTTGTGAAAGTTCAACTGAGGAAAATGCTAAGTTGAGATGAAAAACTGTGTATATTGATGTTTGTGTCATGTTGTCTGTCTATAATGCAAGCAGAGTGAAAGTGATGAGTAATTTATCTAGTCACTAGATTTATCTTGTTGACTTGTATTTTTTGTCTCCATAGTTGGGTTTTCTATGGAGACGCTAGCTAGGATCGAGTGAATTTTATTCTAGGCTATGTGAAATACAATACTATCATATACCCATTTGATTCTACTCTCTAACTCATCCTTGTTATCCGCAACTACGATAAATAACCCAGCTCTTTGTGAGTGGTCTGTAATCTCTGGAATAACCTCTCCAGGTTTGTACTTGAATGTTAGCTTTTTAACGAAATCTTTCGCTTTTACATCATCGATACCATCAATTTTTTGCAATACGCCGCTCTTAGGGAAGAAATAGCGGTTGGCAACAAAAACGTTGTTTTTGGGTGTCAATGCGTCAAGGTTTGCTTGTATTCCCAATGCAATTTCAAAAGCAGTTTTAACATAGTTAACTCCTAAGCCAAGTGGAATTAAACTCTCTGAGAAGTCACCACCGCTTAACCGTGTAGCAACTTCAATGACTTTCGCTCCATCTGTTGTATAAACAATGTCACCTTTAATAACACCATTCTCTATACCTAATGACTTTGCAATGCTTGCTATTAGGCTCTCTATTTCATTTCTTTTTTCTTTATCTAAAGAGCTTGGTTGCCACCCTCCATTTTCAATAATGTTAGGGGATAGAATATCAAGCATTTCATAGTTTCTATCAACAAAGCCAGGTGTGTGTACTACGCCATCGCAAATGATAGATTCAGTGCTGATTTGTACTCCGGGAAGATATTCCTCAGCCATTACTTTTTTGCAAAATGAGAGTTCTTTAGACCTATTATAAAGATTCTCTAAATTCTTAACCTCTTTAATTAAAAATACTCCTCTAGCACCGGATCGGTCTAAAGGTTTAATAATGATAGGCAATCCACGCTCATCAATTATTGATAATAGATGTTGAAAATCATCTACTTCAGAAAACCACGGGATAGGAATAGAGTGCGCTAAAAAATGCTTTTTCATTGCTAATTTGTTAGTCGTAAGCAATGCTGACTCAATAGGAATATGAGGAACGCCGATATATGCTGCTAGCTCAGCAACATATTGTGGTATGTCACTTCCCATGACAGAGACTGCATCAATCTTTCTCTTTTGTTGATACTCATCAACAAAACATTTTAATGCGTCAATATCTCTAGTGCTAATAACAAAATGCTCGTCGCTCAGAGAGAACCCTGGAGCAAGTTTATCCCCATCGACTACAATAGTATGTAGGCCCATCTCTTTGGCAGTTTTTATGGCAAAGAGTTGATCAGAGCTTGCTCCTAGAAGAAGAATTACTTTTTTAGTTATCAATTATAGCCCCTCCACTAACTGCAAGTATTTGGCCAGTCATATATTGTTGTTCATCAGAGGCTAACATGAGACATGCACTACATATATCTTCAAAACGTCCCGGTTTCTTTAATAATGTCATATCAATAACACGTTTACCTGCTTCAGACTCGATTTCATCGGCGGTCTGATCTGTTTTGATAATACCAGGAGCAACTGCATTCACTAAAATATTTATAGGTGCACCATAGCGCGCTGTAACTTTAGTTAAGCTATTTAGACCTGCTTTCGAGACTGCATAATGAACAGTTTTAGGTCCGTGATATTGCCCCGCGACAGAGGATATATTAATAATTCGTCCTCCACCTTGTTTTTCCATGTATGGGAAAACTTCTTGCGAGCAAATAAAAGGTCCCTTTAGATTTGTAGATAAAATCAGATCCCAGTCATCATCAGTTACCTCATCAAAAAAACCTCGTTTATTAATGCCAGCATTATTCACAAGGATGTCTATTTTTCCGAGCTTTGATATGGTCTCTTCGAATAATCGTTTTACATCTGAACGTAATGAAACATCAGCCTGAATAATAATAACTTTAACATTAGGAGCTAAGTTATTGATATCCGCCATTGTTTTAGTCGCGGCATCATAACTATCTTTATAGTTAATAACGATGTGAGCACCTTGCAGGGCAAAGCTCTTTGCTATTTCAGCGCCGATGCCACGAGATGAGCCTGTAATTATTGCTACTTTATTTTCTAATCTTTTCATTTTATAAGCTCGGCCATAAACTATTAACTTCAGTGATTACTTGCGTGGCAAGGATTCCTGCTGCATTGCAACATTCAGTCTTATTTCCTGCAGGAATAAACTCATCATTAATTCCGGCTCGATAAACATATTTTGATACACCTTGTTCTGAAAGTCCCTCTAAAAGAATAGTTCCCAGTCCGCCGGCTAAGATAGATTCCTCTAAGGTAATTACATATTTTACATTTTCAAGCTCTTCAATTACTTCGGTAATTGGGAATGGTTTTATTGATTGGATGCAAATTATTCCAGCGCTCTTGCCTTTCGCAGAAAAAAGAGAACGAAGTTCCCATGCGTTTTGTAATTGATTGCATAAGCAAATGATATATAAATCATTACCCGATGCTACATGTGCATATTTATCCTGATAGATAGTTCCAACTGCTGGTTCAGGAGATGGAATTTCATCATATGGATAAAGAATGAGCATTGGCCCAATTGGGTTATGTGCTCTATCAGTTATAGTTTTATTCAATTGTTCACTATTTATCGGGTAAACAATCTTTAAATTTGGAATCGAGCGTAAATACGAAATATCAAAAATTCCATGATGTGTAGCACCATCATAACCAGCAAAACCTGAACGGACACCTAAGATTGTTACCGGTAGATTCATGTAGCTCATATCATGATTAATTTGATCGTAGGCGCGCTGTAAGAATGTCGTCTGTGCACAGACAAATACATTATTACCGCCTAATGATAGGCCACATGCCATACCAACAAGATGCTGTTCTGCCATACCCACATCTAAAACTTGAGATGGGAAGTCTTTTAATAATGCATCTAAATTTGACGCATATGGTGTTGCTGCGGTTAACACATATAACGATTTATCATTGTGTACTGCGTTATACATGCTTTCTGCAGCTGCAACAGCATATGTTCTACCTGCTACAGTTGGTGATGCACCTGCACCGGTGTCTTTATTAAATGGCATTGAAAAGTGCATCTTGTATGGATGCTCACTTGCACAGTCTAGCCCAAATCCTTTTTGTGTTTTAACATGAACAATTGTAGGCTTACATTGCTGTTTTGCCCAATTCAATGCTGTGTTGATAGATTCAACATTGTGGCCATTGGCTACGGCAGCGTATTCATAGCCAAAGCCGTTAAAGAAGTTTTTACATTTTTCCTGCCATTGTTCGCCTGTAGATAGCTTTCTAAATCCACCGACAGATGGAGCTATTGCCATCTCATTATCATTGACAATGATAATCAACTTAAGGTTAGGGTTTGATGAGGCATAATTTAAACCTTCAAAAGCCATTCCTTCTGTTAGAGAACCATCACCAATGACACAAACTACGTAATTTTCACTTTTTTGTGAAAACATCGCTTCTGCATAACCAGCAGCAATAGAGATTGATGTCCCTGCGTGGGATGCATCAATGATATCGTGTTCACTCTCATCTCGGCTAATGAAACGATTCATACCTTTAAACTTATTTAAAGATGGGAATATATTCTTTCTACCAGTGAGTATTTTATGAGTGTACCCTTGATGGCCTGTATCAAAGATTATCTTGTCTTCAGGGGAATTGAAGTTAAAGTGAATACATGCTGTTAGCTCAACAACAGCTAAGTTAGCTCCAATGTGCCCACCACTGGTTGAAATACTTTCAATGAGAAAGCTCCGGATATCCTTACAAAGGATTGATAATTCGCTATCATTTAATTTTTTTAAATTGTTTATTCTAGTGTCCATGGCTTCACTCATTTCTTGTTGTTTATACAAACTAAAACAGTATTAGTTCCAACAGGATCTATTGCGTTGTGAATGATCCCAGCTTTAATACCAATAACGTTAACAATAGTGAAGTATTGGCTTGTCAAATTAATTAGCTGCTCTAATGAGTATTCCACTAAATGGCAAGAGTTAATAGGAATATGGCCTTGGCTATTTTGTGGCGTACTGAGTACTAATACTCCATTAGGACGTAAAACTCGTTTGAGTTCTGTAAGGCAAGCATGTTCATCAACGTGTTCAAGAGTTTCAAAACACGTGATAGCATCATATGAATTATCAATAAAAGATAACTTTGTAATATCTTCAGTGTAAAAATTGCTATTGCTATTTGTTTTGCTTTTATTGGCAATTAATACTGATTCATGATCGAGATCTGCGCCATCAACAAAGGATATCTTTTCTGATAATTTATTGACACCATATCCATCAGCACAAGCAATATCTAATGTTTTCATATGACTATGAATAAAATTAGCTGCTAATTCATAATGATATGCTAGTCGATCGCCAGCATATATTTTATGTTCATTTACTTCTTGCCGAGGAATTTCATAAATAACTTTTGTTTTTTCTCTGCAATTTATTAAGTGTTCATCACTGTATTTTTTTGTTGGATAGTAGTATTCGGAATTAAAGTTAAGCTCAGGTTTGAAAAAATAGTGCTTTACATGGATTCGATATGCTAAATTCTCAGCTGAATTAACTTTAAGCAAATCGCTCGCTTTTCGCAATGCTTTTACACTGAATACTTCAGAAGTGAAGTGGACAGGATAATCATCAGGCATCTTAATACAATCAAGATTTTCTGAAATTAGACGTTGTAGCATATTATGTGTTGCTACGTGATCAAAGCAGAAGTGTATTCCGTCTACTCGTATTACAATATCCTTGTCGTCTAAATGTTCACATGCTGCTACCATACGTGATAATGGGCTATCATTATGGCTAAATGTTATATTAACTTGTTTACCATTCTGCTTATTAAAGTCTTCAATGATGGTATTTAACTTACCATTACGATCAAACTCTGGTGCAATTACAGTAATTGGATAGTCGGGAAAGTATAAACTCGCTTGATCAATTGTATGCAATACAGCAGGATTTCCATCAATATTACGCATACAGATATCTTCACCACCAGACCATGAGGTGGAGCTTGCTTGGATGAGGATAATTATTTTTTTCATGTTCACTTCTTTCTCGCAAAAATACATACTTCACGACCAATATTCAGATTGGCTAATTTTTTGTATAGTTCTCTTCGTAGATGGTTATTGCCTGATGTTTTTAGCAATAATTCCATTCTCATTCTTTTTTGATGACACTGGCTGCCTAAATTACTATCTTTTGTATAGTTATCCCCCATTAATAAAAACAGATCAATAGGGAAGCTACCTTCTTGGTGTAGGATCTCAAAACCTTTTCTTACTAATAAATTCGAAAGACTACTATGGTCAAAATAGTTAATATGATGTGGAGGTGCTAACCACCAAGCCTCATAACTATCATGTTCTCTTAATGCTATCTGGAATGGATTGTAATCATTTGGGACTACAATGCACAATAATCCATTATCTTTGAGTATGGTGCTTGCTAACTCAATGAATTTTATTGGGTCTGGGATATGCTCTAAAACATTATTCGCATGTACAACATCAAACATTCCGATGCTTACTGCAGACTCTTCATTAAAAAAGTCATTAACAACATTAAGACCTAGGCTTTTACTAAATTCATAGGCTTGCTTAGAGGGCTCAATACCTTTTACTGCCCATCCTCTATTTGCACCATGTGCAATAAAGTTCCCAGGACCTGAACCGATATCTAGAAGTGTTTTTGAACTATGATCAGTTAGAAAACTTTCGATAGTTTCATATTTGTCAGCACATTGAATATCTAACCAATCTTTTTCTGATTGACTTTTTTTTAAGTATTGAGGTTTTTCTGTACTGTAGTATTCCTCTTTATAGATCTTTTCAAGATCGTCTGAAGAAGGTACTGGATAGATATGCTTAAACCCACAGATGTTGCAATCCATGATTTCATATCCATTCTTGGAGTCTATGATGTTACCTGAGTGTGAATTCACTTTGTGTCTCATCTTATTTTAAAAGTTCTTTCTAATTTTATTTAATGGTCTAAGGCCATCTTCAGGGTCAGCTCGCCAATCGCGGTCACTTTGCTCACTGATGGAAACATGCTTTTCAGAGATGCCATCAATAACGTATTTGTCTTTAGCTTGCTGGATGAGTGGTGCCATTTGATACGGTAACCAACAATGACCCGCTTTATATTCAGCACCTTGTTCATCAAGATCAATATGAAATTCGATGACATCAGCATCCCATTTATGCACTGCCCGGTTAATTACTGCCGGAGATACCGAGTGATCTGACCAACCCACTTTAATATTGCCATATCGTTGGCGATACATACCTAGAACTGACAGATTACATTCTGTGTATGGCGTCGGATAGGCTGAGACACAGTGTAAGAGTGTAATATCTACAGCACCATGTGTTCTTAGTGTGTCAACCGCATGATCTACCTCTTCCATTGTGGCCATCCCAGTAGATATTACGATTGGCAAATTTGTTTTAGCGCACTTAATTAAAAGATCATCCCATAATAGCTCATACGATGCTATTTTAAAAAAATCAACATATGGAGCTAGTTCGTCCACTGCTTTTAAATAAAATGGTGTGCATGAAAAAGCAATTTTATACTTACTACATGCTTCACGTAATGCAGGAATGAATTCGACAGGAAGTTCCCATTGCTTTCTTTTTCGATGCATTTCGCTTTTTGCTAAAATCTCTGGAGCAAATAGCTCATCAATTTTAAACAGTTGAAACTTGACACTATCACACCCTATTTCAGCTGCTGTTTTTATAAACTCAATGCAGCGGCTAAGATCTTGGTGATGATTGCTAGACACTTCAGCAATAAAATGTGTTAGATTTTTGCACATGACTGTTATTTAGCCTTTATTCAATATGTCTTTTAATGTGTCAATTATGAATAGTTGTTCTTTTTCGCTCAATGAATAATGTATTGGTAAACTAATTGTTTTGGCATAGTAACGCTCACTTTCAGGATAATCACCTAGCTTGAATCCTAATTTTTTATAGAATGGCTGAGTATGTACCGGAATATAGTGAACATTAACACCAATGCCTTTATCTCTAAGTTTGTTAAAGATGCTAAGTCGTTTTTTGGCATCATTAACCTGTATAGGATAGAGATGATATGAACTGACCCCATAGCTTGCTTGATAAGGTAAGGTGATGGGTTCGTTGGCTAGTTCATTGTCATATACTTTTGCAATGTTGCGTCTGCGCTCAACAAAACTTTGGATTTTGTTTAATTGACTTTTCCCTAAGGCCGCTTGTAGCTCGGTCATTCGGTAATTAAAACCTAGGTTAAGCTGCTCGTAATACCATGGCTCTTCTTTTTTATTATGCATATCTCTTTTATCTCGAGATATGCCATGGCTTCTGAGATGCTCCATTCTTTTAGCTAAAATTGTGTCATTTGTGAGTGCAGCGCCACCTTCAGCAGTAGTAATTATCTTTACGGGATGAAAACTGAAGATTGTTATATCAGCATATTCACAACAACCAGTTGGGTTATTTTTATATGTGCCGCCGATAGCATGTGATGCATCTTCAATAATAGCGAATTGATACTTTTGTGACAGCTCTTTTATTTTCGCCAAGTCACATGATTGACCCGCGAAATCAACAGCCACTAAAACTTTAGGTAATGTTCCATTTTTTTTAGCATTATCAAGCTGTTGCTCTAATTCTGATACGCTTAAGTTATATGTTTTTGGGCATATGTCGACAAAACTAACATTAGCACCACAATATAAGCCACAATTTGCGGATGCAACGAAAGTATTAGGCGTAGTCCATAACCAGTCACCGGGCTCTAAACCTAGAGCTAAACAAGCAATGTGCAAAGCGGAGGTTGCGCTATTTACCGCACAACAATGCTGAGCTCCGGTATATTCGCACAGAGCTTCTTCGAATAAAGGTACCGCAGGACCTTGCGTTAAAAAATCTGAACGCAAGACATTAACCACAGCATCAATATCTTGTTGTGAAATAGATTGTTTACCGTAAGGGATCATAGTCAGATACTCCCGATTTTCCCTTGATTAACTTCAATCCATGTTTGCAGAGTATCTTTGCTCATCCATTCTTTATTGTTGTCGCTCGAGTAGATGAAGCCTTCAGCTACTTTTTGTCCATCTTTGATGCGTTCCGGCGATGCATGCCAGTTGTGAATAGCGGGCAAAATTTTAAAATGCTCGGGATATTCGTAGGTGTAGTAAGAGTCTTCTGCACCGATCATCTGTTCATGCAGCTTCTCACCAGGTCGGATTCCGACAATTTCTTGTTGTGCTTCTGGCGCAATGGTTGCTGCAATATCCGTGATATTCATGGACGGGCTTTTCTTCACGTAAATTTCGCCACCCACCATGTCAGCAAATGCATGCCAGATCAGCTCAACGCCTTGCTCTAGTGTGATCATAAAGCGAGTCATGCGCGGATCTGTTACTGGCAGAATGCCTTTCTCTTTGATGGAGAGGAAAAATGGGATCACCGAACCCCGCGAGCCCATCACATTGCCATAGCGAACAACAGCAAAGCGAGTTTTATTGGCACCAGAATATGAGTTACCAGCAACGAACAGTTTGTCCGAAGCGAGTTTGGTTGCGCCGTAAAGATTTGCTGGGCTGCTTGCTTTGTCGGTTGATAAGGCAACCACTTTTTTGACACCACTATCGATGCAAGCATCGATAAGGTTCATGGCACCATTAATATTGGTCTTGATACATTCAAAAGGATTGTACTCGGCGGTAGGTACAATTTTGGTTGCCGCAGCATGTACGACAAAATCTACGCCATCTAAGGCTCTATGTAGGCGTTCCTTATCTCTGACATCACCAATAAAAAAGCGCAATCGCTTTTCATTCGGGTATTTTTTAGCCATGTCCCACTGCTTCATCTCATCGCGAGAGTAGATGATGATTTTTTTAGGATTGAACTTAGCCAGGGTCATTTCAACAAATTGGTGACCAAAAGAGCCGGTACCGCCGGTAATAAGAATCACTTTGTCATTAAACATAGATGCGCCATTAAATCTAAATGCCTAGCAGCAGAACATGGCGTCCTTACCTTCGCGTGAAAGATAAAGACGGATTATTGACATACTGCATTGCTGAAGTGAAATGGCATACCTAAAGCATAACTTGTGCCAATACTTTTCTTTGTGACGCGAAGTTTTGAAATTGAATTGATAGAAATAAACTCAATAAAAACATAGTGATACTGTCTTGCTTCAAAAAAAAACTCAAGTTTCGTCTTTGCCGCCGATTAACTATTACAAGCAGTCAGCATGCTGGCTGCAACGTTAGTTCTAGCGATGAAAATAAAAAATTGATCCACGGGCTAATGTTGTTGTCGGCAGTGCCGATAAGTAATGATGTAACACAATCAATAAGTTGCTGCGGGCAGTATGCTGGGCGGCAAGTTTAACGGAGATTACAAGCATGGCTATTACTGTAAATACCAACGTAACCGCGCTGAATGCCCAGCGTAACCTGAACAAAACCAACAACGCGCTGAACGTATCCATCCAGCGTCTGTCTACTGGTAGCCGTATCAACTCTGCAAAAGATGATGCTGCTGGCCTGCAGATCTCCAACCGTCTGACCTCTCAGATCAATGGTCTGGATGTGGCAGCAAAGAACGCTAACGACGGTATCTCCATTGCACAAACTGCTGAAGGTGCAATGCAAGAATCTACTAACATCATGCAAACTATGCGTGAAAAAGCACTGCAATCTGCTAACGGCACTAACTCTGCGGATGACCGTGCGGCAATCCAAAAAGAAGTGTCTGCACTGTCTACTGAACTGGATCGTATCGCGAATACTACCTCTTTCGGTGGCCAAAAACTGCTGGATGGTTCTTTCGGTAGCCGTGCTCTGCAGGTAGGTTCTGAAGCAGGTGAAACCATCAACCTGACTCTGAATAGCACCAAAGCAACAGATCTGAAAACTACCGTGCATTCTGTTTCTATGGGCGCTACTGCAGTTACTACTGGCACAGCCGGTACTCCAGGCACAACAGGTTTGAGCATCACTGCAGGCGGGAAAACCATCGCATCCCTGAGCACTGCAACCATGAACAAATGCATGGGCGGTGATGGTAAAGTTGATCTGAGCAAAGTCGCTGAAGAGATCAACAAGCAATCAGGTAAAAGCGGTGCTAGCGCATCTGTTACTACCGATGGCAAATTAGAAATTATCAGTGCAGAGAAAATTGGTGCTAAGGGTAAAGCTGCAGGAACTGCTTCTTCAGCAACCGTATCTATGGCTGACATCGATATGTCTACCCAGTCTGGCTCCAACAAAGCACTGCTGGTTATCGACTCATCCCTGAAGCAAATCGACAGCCAGCGTGCTGATCTGGGTGCGCTGCAAAACCGTCTGAGCAGCACCATCAGCAACCTGGAGAACATCTCTGAAAACTCCGCTGCTGGCCGTAGCCGTATCATGGACGTAGACTTCGCGAAAGAAACGACCAACATGACCAAGCAGCAGATCCTGCAACAAGCAGGTGGCGCGATGCTGGCTCAAGCGAAAGCTCTGCCACAAGCAGCGCTGTCTCTGCTGGGTTAATTCTTTCTCAGCCAAGTATAAAAAAGGGAGCGTTGCTCCCTTTTTATTATCTGAAACATCCTGATTAAGAGGCTCCTTTATGGATATCTCTTCTCATGCAGCAAGTCTGCTGCCTTCAACTGATTCTATTAATCGTCAGGCTAAACAGCATTCTTCTTCTGTCGATGGCCATTTCGCCGAAAACACCGGCAAGATGGTGACATCTGAGCATACGTCGCCGCTAAATCACAATATTGTCGATAAAAATCTTGAAGAGAGTGATTTAAGTGAAGTAACCGCACAGATTGAAAAATTCATGAATAGCATGCAGCGCGGGCTGGCGTTTAGTATTGATGAAAAGTCGGGCAACCAAGTGGTCTCAGTGTTGGATAAGCGCAGCGGTGAAGTGATCCGCCAGATCCCATCAGAAGATATGCTGGTGATCGCGCGCCAAATGGCGGACAAAGCGGCAGGAATTTTGCTTAAAACCGAAGTATAACGCACCGAGATATAGATGCTGCGCTGAAACACTATTGCTCAGCGATAACGAATAAATGATGTAGGAAGGGGAAAACTATGCGTGCACCGGGAATCGGCTCAGGCTTACCGATCACTGATTGGGTTAACATGATGGTGAAAGCGGAAGCAACACCAAAAATGAAGCAGTTCCAGAGCCAGCAAACCAAACTGGACACTCAGCTCTCTTCCTATGGTCAACTTAAGTCCAGCCTGTCTGAGTTTAAAGATATGCTGGAAAAAATGCAGAAAGATGAAGCATTTGAAAAACGCAGCGTAACAATTAATGGTAAAGATCAGCCATTTAGTGCGACAGCAGATAAAAATGCTATCTCCGGAAACTTTGATATTTCTGTTCAGCAATTAGCTAGTGAACAAAAAACAACGCTGAACGGAGTGAATGCGGACGCTAAATTCTCTGGTACACTCGATTTTTCTGTGGGTAAAGATGGTTCAGAAACCTTCAGTGTTGATATCAAAGAGGGAAGTAGCCTTAAAGAGGTGGCTGATGCCATCAACAAGTCACCTGATAATAAAGGCGTAAAAGCCACTATTCTCGCCGGAAATGATGGTACAAGCCGTCTTGTTTTAGTGGGGCAAGATACCGGTGAAGAGAATCAATTTACCGTAGCAGGCTCAGGCTCTACAGAGTTGACAGATATGTTGGGCGGGCAGTCAACTCAACCAGCTAAAGACGCTAAATTTACCGTTGACGGTGAGAATATGACTAGCAGCACCAACAAGGTGAAGAATGCTATTCAAGGCATCACCTTGGAGCTGACGGATGTGTCAGAAAAAGTGGGGGATGCTTATAAGACCAATCGTATTACCATCGACTACGATCGCGATGGGGTAAAGGATAGTCTGAAGAAGTTTGTCGACGCCTATAACAAGGTGATTGATGTTACGACTGAGCTAACGAAATACAATAAAGAGACTAAAACGGCAGCACCACTGACCGGCGATAGTTTGACCCGAACGCTCAACGCAGAGATGCGTGGAATTTTGACGACGCCAGATGAAAATAACAAAGACCTTAAGTTTCTGGCTGATTTAGGTATTTCCTCTGATCGTGATGGTAAGCTGCAGATCGATGACAAGAAGTTAGATGAAGCGCTAGAGAAACATTTTACCCAAGCGGGGGACATGTTTGGCGGTAAAGATGGCATCGTAGGGAAAATGGAATCCCTGATGAAAGACTATGTGGGGACTGGCGGCACTCTGACCGAAAAAGATAAAACCCTACAAGAGCAAAAGAGCAAGTTAGATACTCAGATTAGTGCGTTTGAAAAGCACATGAAAGAGTACGAAGCTCGGGTGACAGCGCAGTTTAGCGCCCTGGATCAGTCGATTGCTCAGATGAACCAGCAAATGAGCACCTTGATGTCCTCATTGGCCTAATTTTATACGGAGTAGACCATGCTAGTGGAAATCAGCGCGCTGGATACCCGTCTTCGTGAGTTGTTTGCGCCGGATGCAGATCCGGATCCAGATGATATCTTGCAACTAATGACCCAGCGTCAGTCTTTGTTGCAGCAATTGATGCCGACGCTATCTGTTGAGCATAAGCAACAGCTTCTTCAGGAGACACAGCGACTGCTTTGTTTAGCGCAAGCAGCGAAGCAGGAGTGTGGTGATAAGTTGGCTGTGCGTAAGCGCGGCCAACGTGGGGTAAATGCGTACCGTCAAGTCAGTACGCAGTAAGTTGCATCAGGAATTATGCAGTAAAGGTGAATTAAACAAATGCGTGGCACATTACAAGCTTATAAAAAAGTATCCGTAGACAGTCAGTTAGATGCGGCATCACCACATCGGATTATTCAGATGCTGCTTGCCGGCGCTATTGAGCGTTTAATTCAGGGCAAGGCAGCTATGCAGGCCGGAAATACCGCGCAAAAAGGTGAGCGTCTCGGGAAGGCAATTGATATTCTCACCAATCTAAAAGCCAGTTTGACCCGCGAAACGCCTGAGGCGGAAGCGATTGCAAATAACCTCGATGGATTATATGACTACATGATTCGTCAAGTTTTTGACGCTAATGTCAATAATGAGACGGCAAGTCTTGACACTGTGATTGAATTATTACGTGATCTAAAAAGCTCATGGGATCAAATACCTGCAGAATTACATCATATCGGCGCGGAATAAATTCGTTACAGAATTGGCAAAAACTGAGGGATACTGCTAAATAAGCGATAACAGTGATATGTATCACAATAATTTGTGATAATTTTTTTCTGATGTTATGCTTTTATGACTGAGCAATGCGGGATTTTAGTTAATAACCTCACAAAATCACGAAATATTAAATAAAGCTCATGTTATAGGGTAGTCTGATATTGCTATAGTCGCTGCCATAAATACTAGAATCGTTACGTTAGACACATAATCATGCCGGGACTGCAAAAATTTTTACTGATAGAAGATGAGCCTCACCGCCGTGAGGTTCTGACGGTTATTTTTAACTTTATAGGTCAGGAAAATATCGTTGTTTCATCCAGAGATGTAGAGTTTTCTCTGGAGGAAAAGCATTCCTGGGCAGGCTGTTTGCTCGGCCGTATCACAAGTACGGATTCTCAGTATCAAGCAGTGATTGATTTTCTGCGTATCAACCATCATATCCCCGTGATTACGTTTGCTGGGCAGGGAGATGATTTACATGGGCTTGCTAACTATGTTGGTGAAGTGGCCGAGCCTCTCAACTATGTTCAGTTAACTGAAGCGCTGGGGCACTGTTACGAATTCCAAGGTAAGCACTCGGCTTCTTATCCGCAAATCACCCGTAAAAACAGCTTATTCCGTAGTCTGGTAGGGCGTAGCCATGCGGTGCAAAATGTGCGCCGCATGATTGAGCAAGTAGCCCCAACCGATGCTAACGTGTTGATTTTAGGTGAGTCTGGTACCGGTAAAGAGGTGGTGGCACGTAACATCCACTATTACTCTTCTCGTCGAGAAGGGCCTTTTGTTCCGTTAAACTGCGGCGCTATTCCAGCCGAATTGTTGGAAAGTGAGCTGTTTGGGCATGAAAAAGGTGCGTTTACTGGTGCCATTTCTGCGCGTAAAGGCCGTTTTGAACTCGCTGAAGGCGGTACACTGTTTTTGGATGAAATTGGCGATATGCCGATGTCCATGCAGGTGAAGCTGCTACGTGTATTGCAAGAGCGTTGCTTTGAGCGTGTGGGGAGCAACAAAACCATCCGTGCGGATGTGCGAGTGATTGCGGCAACTCACCGTAACTTGGAAGAGATGATTGCCAATGGTGAGTTTCGCCAAGACTTGTACTACCGTCTGAATGTATTCCCGATTGATGTCCCAGCACTGCGTGAGCGGGCTGAAGATATCCCGTTGTTACTGCAGGAATTGTTGTCACGGCTGACGGCTGAAGGCGCGCGTTCCGTACACTTTACTCCGCGAGCGCTGCACTCACTGTGCGAGTACTCTTGGTCGGGTAATGTGCGTGAGTTGGCAAATTTGGTGGAACGGTTGGTTATTTTGTATCCGGATGAGCTGATTGATATCTGCCATTTGCCTCCGAAATACCGCAGTGTTGAGGTATCGAGCTTCCAGCCGAATACCACGCCTGCTGTGCAGGACTTGTCTGCATTACACGGTTATCCGCGTAGCCATGAAGATGAACAAACCGAGCTAGAGCGTGCCGCACTGTCTGAGATCTTCAATGAGGCGGTGCCTGCAACAGGGGCTAGCCAGTCAGAAGGACCGTCTACTTTGGGTGCGTTACCGCCGGAAGGAATGAACCTCAAAGAGATGCTCTCTGATTTGGAGATTGGCTTGATCCGCCAAGCGCTAGATGCTCAGTTCTGGGTTGTGGCCCGTGCCGCAGACATGCTAGGTATGCGCCGTACAACATTGGTTGAAAAAATGCGTAAGTACGGATTGAATAAGGAAAGCGCTGCGGTTTGACCGTTTAATCGTTCTGTTGCACACTTGTTCGTTCTGTCTCCAATCAAACACCACTGACTTTTCGGATGCTCCGTTTAAAGTAGTGGTGTTTTTTTATGCGCTTTTAGCCATTTCTTCTTTGTTATTTACAGGTAACCACGTATCCAATCACCTTGGTACATACCTTAGCCTAGCTATATATCTTGTTTAGCATGGTGAATGCACGACAATTGTAGTGTTTATGTTTTATTTGTTATACAAAGCTAAGCATCATACAGACTGTGTGTAAATGCTGAATATCATAATGAGACATTTAGTTCTAATATTATTAGCGTTTCGTGCTGAACCTCGAGTCGGCGCACAAAAATGTGGATGTTACCGGTAAAATTAAGCACGATTTGCTAATAATAAATATAACTATAATGTGGTATGGAAAGTTAATTTGACGCAGCTAATAAATGAACCGAATTACTTAAATATTAGAATCAGATATTTATCTATTATTTTTAGCTAAACGTGCCATTTCAAACTAACGTTCTGAAATAGTGTTAGTTGGTTATTTTATCCTTACCCCATATAACTAATACATTATATGCTACATGTTGCACTCTTGGTGTTTGAGACTCTGCCAAATATACGTTTCTTGAACCATCGATGTGATGTGACTCATTTTCTCTTTTTATCTCTCGGACGTACGGATTTTCGATTGGGGACATTATGTCCTTACTATAAGCCTAAGGATAACCACACCGATTTTGCTGCTCTGGTCTGCTATTTGCTTAGTTCTCCATAAATCACTGTTTTCAGTCAGTGCGACTTAAGCAAAATGAAGGTGGAACCATGTCTGACCCTGTCGCTCCTCTCTTGCAACCGGCTGCCTATTATCAGCAAATGATTGCGGCGATGCCGGTAGCTGTGATTGTGCTGAATGGGCATGGTTATGTGGCCGAGGCCAATGCGGAAGCGGTACGTTTGCTGGGCGAGCCTCTATGTGGTGAGCGTTGGTTAGATATTATCCAACGCTGTTTTGCACCACAAAAAGATGATGGTCATGAAGTGTCGCTGCGTGATGGGCGGCGGGTGCGGGTGGCGCTGTCCGCAACCGATGCGGGACAGCTCATCTTGATCACTGACTTGACCGATTCGCGCTTGTTACAGGCGCGAGTGAGTAAGCAGCAACAGCTTTCGTCACTGGGCCAAATCTTGGCCTCGGTCGCGCATCAACTACATGCGCCGCTTTCATCGGCATTGCTATATGCTGAAGAGCTACAGTCGGCGGCCTTGCAGCCTGAGCAGCGACAGCGTTTTCAGCGCAAGCTGTACGAGCGATTACAGGAGCTCAGTGCGCAAGCGCAGGATATGCGCCGTTTTTGTCGGCAAAATCCACTGTCTAGCAATAGCCCATCGCCGAACAATAGCGAACAGTACGGTAATGAGCTGACCTCTGAGTGTGCTAGTCAGCCGGTGATCCATGATGCTCGTTCGTGCCATTTGTATACCTTGGCGGAGAAAGTGGCGGCGACCGATGCGACGGTGATGATCCAAGGGCCGAGTGGGGTCGGTAAAGAGGTGCTGGCGCGTTTTATCCATCAGCACTC
>NZ_JRKB01000077.1:0-1357 GCF_000800945.1 Plesiomonas sp. ZOR0011 | reverse complement strand
AATGACGAAACTTATTGTGAGCTGCGCTATCAGGGGCAGATTTATGACCAGGAGACGGGGCTTTACTACAACCGGCGTCGTTACTTTGACCCGGAGTTGGGGCAGTATATCTCGCCAGATCCGATAGGTTTTGCGGGAGGGCTGAGGCCACAGGGGTATGTGCATAATCCGCTGGAGTGGGTGGATCCACTGGGGTTGTTTGGTGAAAAAACCCTTAACTCTCCCGATCCTGCTAAATGGTTAGATAAGGGAGGGACTGTTTGGAATGAACTTGATGGTACTTGGGTATATCAAAATGCTGCCGGTACAACAGTAAGATATCCTAACGGACATCCCGATTTTGGGCCTTTCACTGTTCAGCAAGTAGATGTTCCTGATTTAAAGGGTAATCACAGCCATGGTTTGAACGGAGATTTTGGAAAAGCTGATGCAATGGCTCCCAATGGGACTGCTGACCATGCAAGAAGTGCCCTCAGATATACATAAAGAATTTACGCATAGAGGTGGTGTTTCAACTATAAAACAGGGTAATAAAAAATGCCCTTAGATAAGGTTTTTCAAAATAAGGTGGCGGTATGACTATAAAAGTTGGGCACGGTACAAGCGATATTAAAATAAAAGATATATCCTTAGCATTAAATGTTGCTTTTTCGAAATCCTATATTGATTTTTTATTGCGGCTTAATGGAGTGGCTATTTTTGGCGATTCATACTGCACTATCCCATTTGAAAAGGTCGATGATGGTGAGGTGGATTTTCAAGCTCTTTATGGATTAGACGGGGAAAATAAAAACTTTGATTTGCAGAGCAATAATGACATTAGAAACGAAACTACTTCACTGAGCTCTCCATTTGTCATCGGAGGTGATTCTGGAGGGAATTATTATTTAATGAATGCCAATGGGGTTGATGAGGCAGTTTATTATTGGGATCGTTCGCATATACATTTTGATAATAATTTTGACTATCCAGAGAGTAACGAGGAGGGTAATATCTATAAATTAGCTGATAGTTTTGATAGTTTTTTTCAGATTGTTGTCGAGAATGTAATTGGCGGAAATGACTTTGTTATTAGTGATCTTTGGTAGATGATGAGCAGTAAGAAAGGCATCTCGTATGTTGGGCTAACCCTTGTAGGTTGGTGCTAAACGAAGTGAAGCTCAACGTTTAGCGTGAAAGAAAATCTTGAATTCTTTGGCTCGGCGAACAACGGTGACGGTCCCCCAATAAAAAGAACCACCGTGATGATGAAATTCGGCATGATAAAGACCTCATTAGGAAAGCTATCATGAAATCAAAACGGTTTTCAGTTGAACAGATTGTTTCTGCACTAAAGCAGCATGAAGCAGGATTACCA